>CAXNCW010000011.1:0-10549 GCA_964200955.1 Legionellaceae bacterium | reverse complement strand
CACAATTAAATTTTGTTGCATATCATGACGACGTAGATCTAAATAACGATAGCGATAACGTAAATCTTCATTAACTGTTTGATATTCATCAGGCAAAAAAGGTGGAGTTTTAGATGCATTTAAAATTACTAATCCTGTGCCAATAATTTCAAGATTTCCAGTTTGCATGCGTGGATTGATCATATCATTAGGACGTAATTTAACTATTCCATGTACTTGCACTACATCTTCATAACGCAATTTTTCTGCAACAGCAAATAATTGTTCTAATTCAGGTTTATAAATAATTTGTATTATTCCAGAACAATCACGTAATGCCAAAAAAATCATTCCGCTCAAAATACGACAATTATGCACCCATCCACATAAAGAAACTGCTTTATTAATGGAGTTTTCATTAATTTTTGCACAATAATCTGTTCTCATAAATAATTCGACCTTAATGAGGTTTCATAACCCCAAGGAACTGTAAAGAAATAACTTGAATATTTTCATGTGTCAAACTCACTGCGTTCAAACAAAAGACTCATAAAAATATTCAAGTTATTTCTTTACAGTTCCAAGGGATATAATAAATTTTAATGCTTCATCAACGCTCATAGTGCTGGGTTTAATATCATTTTTATCTACTAATAATAAAAACCCTGATGTAGGATTCGGTGTAGTTGGAATAAACACGGTGAATAATGGTTGATTCTCAACAAAAGATGTGGTTTCTGAATGCGTTAAAAAACCTAAACTCCAGATATCTTTACGTGGATATTCCACTAGAACCACTTGACGAAACGCTTGGCTATTAGTTGCAAAAATCGCCTGAATAATCTGTTTTGATGCTTTATAAATAGGGCTAACAAAAGGAATTTTCGCTAAAATCAATTCACCAAAGTTTACAATGCGCTGCCCAAAAAAATTCGTTGCCACAATACCAGTAATAATTAATGACAGCAATGAAAAGATTACACCAAGACCTGGCAAATGAATTCCAAATAGTGTCTCTGGTTGATAAGCAGTAGGCAACAAGGCAATGGTTTGATCAAGCAGGTTAACTATAAAACGCAATACAAAAACCGTAACGACAATTGGTAACCACACGACCAATCCTGCAAATAAACAAGTACGTAAAGTTTTAGATGGAAATAAATTGATTTTCAATTTTCATTACCTGATTTTGTTGCGGTTTCTTTAGTATTAACTGCAGATGATTTTGCATCAGTGGCAGTTGCATTTACTTTATCTTGTTGATTATAGGCTGGTTTATTCTTAAAATCAGTAACATACCAACCGCTACCATTTAATTGAAACCCAACCGCAGAAATTAAACGCTCAACATCAGTAACTGAACATTGAGGGCAATGCACTACAGGTGTTTCACTGATTTTGTGCATGATATCAAATTTATGTTTGCATTTTTTGCATTCATAATCATAAATTGGCATTTATTTCTCCATGATAGAAATTTTATTCTAATAATATCATTATGATTATACAAATATAATAAAAATAAGCAACCATCACGCAATTCTAATTATGATAGTGCTTATATTATCAATATTTACATATAGCTTTATCTTCATCAATTTTTTTGTTGTTGACTGTCTGCTTGTTCCCGAACATAAATGTCACGTACTTTTTGGATTGCCTGTTCCATAGAGTGTAAAACTTCTTCCTTAGGCTTGATTACAGCTGTTGAAGTTATTAGAGAATGAGTGGATTGAGTAATCTGATCCTTAACAGCTTTTCCTGCGAGATTTAATTGTAGCTCGTATTTTTCCTGCATACCCTGATAACATAGAGATAATCCAGCATGACCTTTGTGACGAACAGCTGGATCTGGTGATTTAAGCAAGTCGATAAAATACACGGCCTCAGCAATGGTCAGTTCTTTAGGTGGAGAGAAACTAAATTTTGCTAACAATTTGCCAAAGGCAGTCTTAGCATTTCTATGCTGATATACACTGATTACATCAGTATCAGGGAGTATTACATTACGACCACCCCATGACTCAATAACCTGAACCTTCTCTCCATCTCCACATTTGATTAACGTATAAGAATGTCCATCATCTAATCCTTGCGCCTTGATTGTCATAATGGTGTTTTCTTTTGCGATAAGAGCCAACTTAACAATATCAACAGCATCATTAATAGCCTCTTGACCAAAGCCTCCTGCACAAACTTTTGTATCTTGTATACCAAAAAATGTTAATAAACCTTCTGCTGTTGGATGGCATGATGCTATTGATTGCGGACCATCTTTAATGGTTTTATATACGCCATACAACTCTTCTCGATCATCTATACATGTTTCTGCAGCAACTAAAATATATTGCAATAATGCCTTATCATCTTTATCCATATTTGCAGGTGTTTTATTAAAAAGCTTATTGCATAATGTATCAATAATATTATTGTTAGAACCTATCCAGCTGTTATCATTATCATTTTTTTTTTTGATTTTGATTTCCATGTTGTAATACATTCTGTAAGTTCATCAAATAATTACCGTTTTTAAAGTGATTGTTAATTTCTTCTAAGATCATTGTTAAATCATAATATTTATTAGCTTCATTTTCATTAAGACTATATTGTGTTTTAAAGTTTTGAGCCTTCAATTCTTTTATTTTTAAAAAATCGATTACACTCTGTGTGTTCAAAGAAATTAATCCTGTTAGTGCTAACGCATCTTGCATTTTACCTTGGCGCATGTATGATTCTAATTTTCCCAAATTATTAATGCACGTTAATAATAATTCATCGTGTTCTGAACTTTTAAAACCTTTTACATATTTACTCAACGCGTACCTTAAGCATGATACTTTTGTACAAAGTGTGTGAACATCCGCAATATAAGTATTTAAGGTTGTTTTTGAATATGGTGGCTTTGATAGTCTAATAACTGGAGATGTTTGTCTCAATTCTTGTGGATTTTTCATGATTTAAATCTCCTCAATAAATGTAAATTTATACAATCTCTCCTTGTTATTATAGTACAATATTTATCTACACATGCGCACAAACATGAAAAACATGGAATACAGTAAAAATTACTAAGTTTAAGCTGAAATTATTGCTATGGAACGGATGCAAAATAACTTTTACAAGTAAGAGAGATGCTGTTTGAGCATAGCGAGTTTAGCTCACTTACTTGTAAAAGTTATTTCGCATCCGTTCCTATAATTTCTGAATTGGTGTGAGTGTTATGCGGTATCAATATGAAATAATTTGCGCAATAATTTTATGTATATCAAAGTTTTTATCACATGCAATAATATAATGCTCCGACCACGATCGTAACCAAGTTAATTGTCTTTTAGCTAATTGTCGAGTTGCAACCAGGACTTGTGCATAAAAATCCACATAATTTATATTATTTAATAGATAATCATATGCTTGACGATAGCCCACACAACGGATTGCAGGATCATTAATAGTTAATGGCCAATTTTTCATTAAATCTTGTACCTCTTCAAGAAAGCCATGTTGTAACATAAAAGCAAAACGTTGTTCTATACGTTGATGCAACCAACTTCTATCCTCAGGAAATAAAGTAATATTAATAAATTTATAATTATTAGTAATAGCTTTATTTTGTTGTAATTGAGACAAAGGTATTTGAGTAATATGAAACACTTCTAACGCACGAAAAATTCGTTGTTGATCATTACAATTAATTTTTTGCGCGCTCACAGGATCAAGTAATTGTAGTTGATCATATAAAAATTTTAAGTCATATTTCTGCATTTGTGTAAATAAATCTTGCCGAATCTGATGATTTTCATCCGGTAAAACTGATAATCCTTGCTGTAATGCATTAAAATACATCATCGTACCACCAACTAATAATGGTATTTTGTTTCGTTGATGAATCTCTGCAATTAAATTACAAGCTTGGACGCAAAATTTTGCCACCGAAAATTTTTCAATAGGATCAATAATATCAATGAGATGATGTACAACCAAACTTTGCTCTAATAAAGTTGGTTTTGCTGTACCAATATCCATAGCACGATAAATCATGGCAGAATCGACACTAATAATTTCACATGATAAATGTTGCGCTAATTCTAAAGCAATAGACGTTTTTCCTGAAGCAGTTGGCCCCATTAAACATAAGACTATAGGCGGTAATTTTAATTTATTTTGCATATATATATTCAATCTTAACAATTTAACTGTTAGTCTATAAGACTATGATGACATCAACTAAATATCAACATGCTAAATATATTACCATAGCTGGCGCCATAGCCAATATTTTTTTAGGTATTATTAAAATATTAGGCGGAACCTTATATTATTCTCATGCCCTTGTTGCTGATGGCATTCATTCCTTATCAGATTTATTAACAGACATAATGGTTTTATTTGCTACAAAATATGGACATAAAGACGCAGACACAAAACATCCATATGGTCATAAACGAATTGAAACTGCAAGCACATTAATTCTAGCAATGTTACTAATTTTAGCGGGATGCGGGATTATTTGGGATGCAATTTTTGAATTTTTTATAATCAAATCACAAAAACCCATGCATTTTGCTATTATAATTGCAGTATTTTCTATGCTATTAAAAGAAATTTTATTTATCTACACTAATTATATTGGAAAAAAAATTCAATCAAAATTAATTATTACTAATGCATGGCATCATCACGCTGATGCGTCGGCTTCAGCAATTGTTGTTGTTGGGTTAATTGGTGCTTTTTATGGTTTAGCTTATTTTGATACTATTGCTGCAATGATCATTGGTGCCATGATTATTAAAATGGGTATTAATTATGGCTGGCAAAGCATTACCGAGCTAATTGATACCGCAGTTACTCCTGATGATCTAGAAAAAATCAAACATATAATTTACAATATTAAAGGAGTTAAAAAAATTCACCAATTACGTAGCCGCTCAATGTCTGGTGACATTTTGATCGATGTTCATGTGATTGTAGATCCATTGATATCTGTATCTGAAGGCCATTATATTGCGCAACATGTACATGTAGCATTGATTAAAAATTTAGCATTTATTAAAGATGTCACAGTACATATTGATCCTGAAGATGACGAGCGCTCCAATCCTTCATTAAATTTACCAAATCGTTCTCAGTTAGAACAACAATTTTTTTGTAATTGGCAAAAGTTATATCCAAATATTCAAGATTTTATTATACATTATCTAGATGGTAAATTAATTATTGACATAATTACTAATTCTGATAAAATATCAGATGATATTATGAATATGATAAAAAAAGATTTACATAAATTAGACATTATTCGAAACATTCGATTTTATAGTATTAATATTGATCACCCCATCTAAACTACAGTGCTAATTATTAAAATGCAACTATTAACAATAACGACCTTAAAATTACTTTTTGCAAGTATAATTTTTATTATCATACTTATTGCTGGATGGTATCCGTTTAAACAAAAATGCAAAAATAATAAACACTATGATTTTGCTATCGGTGAAAGTTTAGCCACAGGCGTATTCCTTGGTGCAGCACTAATGCATATGCTGCCAGATGCACATCAATTGTTTTTAACACAAGGATATCAGTATCCATTTGCATTCATAATTACCGGAGCTGTATTTTTATTTTTTCTCTGGTTTGAACATCTAGCTACCGAATTTTATCAATGTCACGGCCAAGCTTCATTTGCAATAATAGCATGGATAATGCTATCAATTCATTCCTTAATGGCAGGAGCGGCTCTTGGACTAAGTCAACAAAACACCATGATTTTTATGTTGTTTTTTGCTATAATTATTCATAAATGGGCTGAAAGCTTCAGCATCGCATTACAACTCAATAAAAGCCATTTATCAACCCGTCATACATTTATTCTATTTTTAATATTTGCAACAATGAGTCCTGTAGGTATATTTCTCGGCTGGTATTGTGGTTACAATCTTAGTTTAACATCAATATATAATCCTATATTAATATCTACATCAGCAGGAACATTTTTATATTTAGGAACACTGCATGGTTTAGAAAAATGCGTTATGGTTCAACGCTGTTGTAACTTAAGTAATTTTAGTTTCGTAATTATTGGATTCTTATTAATGGGATTTGCTGCAATTTATAATTAATATCAAGGAATTATTATGCCACAACCATTAATAAATATTTCTAGAAAACACGCGTTAGCGTTCGCCGCGTTTCTTGTATTATATGAATTTTTAACTTATATTGCCAATGACATGATCATGCCTGGAATGATTATGGTCATTAAATCATTTCATGGACATGAATCTGATGTTGCTAAATCATTAACAGCATATATACTTGGTGGATCAAGTTTACAATTAATTTTAGGTCCATTATCAGATAGATACGGACGCAGACCAGTAATGCTCTCCGGGGCTGTTTTATTTTTAATTTGCACGATTATAATCACGCAATCGCATAGCATTCAACAATTTATACTGTTTAGGTTTTTTCAAGGCATGGGTTTATGCTTTATTGGTACCATTGGGTATACCGCTTTACAAGAAATATTTACTGAAATGGATGCTGTCAAACTAATTGCTATTATGGCAAGCACCGCTATCATCTCACCATTAATTGGTCCAGTTTTAGGAGCTGTATTAATTGCTTATTTATCTTGGAAATATATATTTATTGTCATCAGTATATTTGCCATAATCGCTTTATGGGGATTATGGGAGTTTATGCCTGAAACAATTGGCACAGTGCAAACCAATGGTCGCATCCTTAAAATCACACCATTTACACCAAAAATTATTATTAATAATTACAAACTATTATTACAAAATCAAATATTTTTATTTGGTACCATTGGCTTAGCACTCTTAACCACACCATGTTTGATTTGGATCGCACTAGCACCAATAATCTTAATTAAACACGCACATTTATCAATAATCACTTATGCTATCTGGCAAATACCAATATTTGGTGCTACAATATTAGGAAATTATATTTTACATAAATTAACTAAAACTAAAAATATTAAACAATTAATTAGTTTAGGGACACATTTAACCTTATTAAGTTTAGCATTAACCGCTTTATTACCACTAATAATCAGTGATGATTATATATGGTTAATGCCCGGATTAATCTTTTATTCTTTCAACTTAGGTATAGTGGCAGCACCACTAAACAGATTCATTTTATTTGTAACCACAGTTAGTAAAGGTACAGCGTCAGCAATTATTAGTTTTATTATTATGGTAATTGAGGCTATCAGTATAGAAGTCGGTAATATTATTTATAATACATCGTACAGCAATACAATATTGGGCATGTATTGTTTAATATTAGGATTATTATTTTACATATTTACATTGTATATTTTATATAAGGATCCACAATGAAACCACGAAATATTTGGTATATTATTATCCCAGTCATGATCAATCTAATTTTTTGCTTGCAACCAGCAACAGCAGACTCATTATTAACAAAACGCCGTGATGTTCAAAAATTTATAGATTATATGACTACGAAACATAAATTTACTCATCAACAATTAGTTAATGTTATCAATGATGTTAAATTACAACCACAAATTATAGTCTCGATGGACAAACCTTATGAACAAAAAAATTGGGATGTTTATAAACAATTATTTTTAACACAACAACGTTTACAAGAAGGTTTAAATTTTTGGCGAATCAATAAAAAATTATTAGATAAAGCGGAACAATATTACGGAGTTCCTGCAAGTGTTATTGTGGCAATTTTAGGAGTAGAAACATTATATGGTAAACAACAAGGAAATTATCGCGTCATCGATTCTTTAGCAACCTTAGCATTTAATTATCCCAAACGCGCACACTTTTTCAAAAAAGAACTTGCTGAGTATCTATTACTATGTCGTGAACATAAAATTAATCCTAACCAATATGTTGGTTCTTACGCCGGGGCCATGGGTAAACCACAATTTATGCCCAGTAGCTATCGCTACTATGCAGCCAATTTTTCTAATAGTCCCAGAAAAGACTTAATGAATGACGACCAAGCTGTGATTGCTAGTGTTGCTAATTATTTTCATCAGCATGGCTGGAAAATGCATCAAGGCATTGCACAACCGGCAAAAATCAGCGGGAATAATTTTCAAAAAATCAATACTAATTACAAACTACCCGCATACAATCTACAGCAATTATATGCAGCCGGTGTTGAACCGTTAACTGCCGCTATTCATAAACCACAAAAAGTTGGAGTAATTGCATTAAACACTGCTCAAGGCAAAGAATATTGGTTAACATACAATAATTTTTATGTAATCACCAAATACAATAGCAGCCCACAATATGCCTTAGTAGTATACTTATTATCAAAACAGTTAGAACGGCAATGGCTCGCAACAGTTAATCACAATAATAAATTCGCTTACACTTAAACAGGATGATTAAATGTCATCATTATTTTTATTTTTTGATACATTTAACCAAGATTGTTATCATGGCGTAATTATTAACAATCAACAAATAGTATCAACAATCCAATCATATCAATTGTCTGAAATTCATGCATTACAAAAAAAAAATATTATTATCATAATACTTACATGCAAAAACTTTAGTTTACATAGCGTGCAATTACCAGATTTACCTCTACAAAAATTAACAACTGCTATACCGTATACATTAGAAGAATCGTTATTACACAATATTGACGACTTAAATTTTGCATTTGATAAAAATTATATGGTAAATAATAATTATTTAGTTACAGTATGTACAAAAACTTATATAACACAAGTCATAGCACAATTGTCACAACAATTAATTAAATTTCATGAGATTACACTCGATTGGTTTGCATTACAAACTAATGAGTCCTGGTATTTACAAGATTATGCTTTAATATCAGCGCCAAACTTTTATGGATCCTTACCATTATCGATAGCATCACAATATTTTCCAAATCCAAATATTACAATAGATGATAATGACATCTATAATGCAATTGCACAAAAAATTTCACAAAATTCTTATATAAATTTATATAGCAATAAAAACATAAAAAATCATAAAATTTTATATTACTCCACTGGTATTTTAGTCTTGTTATGGTTAAGCACCATATTATTTTTTAAAATATATAACAATCATTTGCAAATAGAAGAAATAACAGCATTAGATATACAACTTCACAAAATTTATCATAATTTCTTTCCAAACTCACAAGAGGTAAGTAATCCAGAAATTAGTATTACAAAATTACTGCACGAACAAAAACAATCAAATTTATTATGGTTGAAATTACATCAATTTATTATCGCTATTAATATCAAGAATATTACATTACAAAAAATCACATGGCACAATAATATCTTACAATTAACTATTATTACGCAAGATTTTAAAACATTAAATACAATACAAAAAAAATTACAACAAAAACAAGTGAAATACAAACAAACGCATATGAGCATGCGTAATAATAAAATAACCAGCATATTAGAATTGATATAATTTATTATATTGCCAGTGAAATAATATGTAACCATTCACACTCTGATACCGGTAATACCGATAACCGATTACCTTTTTTTATCAATTGCCAATGACATAATTCTGGCTGTTGTTTTAATTCAGTCAATGAAATTGTTTGCGCAAATTTTTTAACAAATTGTACATCAACCATAAACCAACGTGGATTATCCACTGTACTAGTTAAATCAGGATGCTCACTAGTGGGATCAAAAGCTGTATAATCTGGATAAGAAGTACTAACTACCTTCACAATACCAACAATACCAGGTATTTTGCAATTTGAATGATAAAATAATACTAGATCATCTAATTTCATACCATCACGAAGATAATTTCGTGCTTGATAATTACGTACACCATCCCAAGCATTAATTTGCTGAGGACATTGCTGTAAATCATCAATACTAAAGCATGACGGTTCGGATTTAATTAACCAATAATTCATAATAAATATTATAGCAATAATCAAAATAATCAGCAATACAATAAAAACTTTATATATATAAAAATCATACCCAGTTAATCATTAATGACCATCCATGCTTTTTTCACATAATACTTTTGTTATTTCGGTAAATCTATTATTATCTATAACAATGTTACACTAACACCTGGCGCATATGTGATGCAGAAGTAGGATTGTTATGAGTAAGGCTAATTCTTTTTATAATTTGGAAACACTTGGCGGTCTTTTACTCTTTATCGCCGCAGTGCTTGCATTGGTCGTAGCAAACTCTCCTTATCGTGATGCTTATAACTATGTATTGCAAATGCAGGCAAGTGTTGGCATTGATCATTTTTTTATAAAAAAGCCACTTATTTTATGGATCAATGATGGTTTAATGGCCATTTATTTTATGTTAATTGGCCTGGAAATTAAACGAGAAATCAAGCGCGGTGTTCTGAGCAATAAAATCAGCCTCATAACACCGGCAGTTACGGCTTTAAGCGGTCTCTTGGTCCCTGCTTTAATATTCACCTTTTTAAATTTCAGAAACCCAGTTTACTTGCAAGGGTGGGCAATACCCACCGCTACTGACATCGCTTTTACGTTAGGTATTGTGTCG
>CAXNCW010000010.1:0-10933 GCA_964200955.1 Legionellaceae bacterium | reverse complement strand
CTTGCCATTCAAAATATCTAGCAGATCCCATATGAATAGCTGAGAATCGTCCGCCTACATGTATGTGTTTCACAGTATTTGATTTATCTAATAAAATAATATCTTGTACCGAAATCATTTGCTCGTCCCATGTTATTTTTCGTATTAATCGAGCTGGGCACTTTTTTTTACGCTGAACGAGTATTTGAACTAAGAGTTTTTTGAGATTGTACGCAAAAAATGGCCATGGAATGGAAAGTGTATTCATGAGACGCAAACCGATAAATTTAGTAGTTGACATCAACATTTGGTTCATATTTGTAAATTGGGATTCGATTGTAACCGAACGGTTGTTGTCTATATGTATTATCTGACTACACTGTAATCCCTGGCTACTAGCTTTTGTACCATTAACAAACTCTAAAGCTACGCCAGCGTTAGACCACTGTTGTTGAGCTCGATCTTTCGAAACAGCATGAATAACCCCTCCTTTTGCAGTACTAATAATAGCATGATAGTTGGAAGTCGAGATAATAAGATGCCCAGATTTTTCATACTGCTTTACGCCAATAGTATGAAATGGTAAAGAAATGATGGGTTTGGTGCTTGATTCAACTGCAAATTTATATGCGAAAGCATAATTATTAATCAAAGGGAGGATATTGTAAGAATCCATGGCATGCAAGCCAACAACTTGCTGAGTATGCAAAGAGGTCCGCATAAAGTGTGCGATTGCAGCAGATTCTGGAATATGATTCGCAAGTATTTCAAACCCTGCAGGCATAAAAAACCGCGTGTTTCTGCTTGCGTACTCTCCTCCTATCGAACCATCTACGTGTACGAAATGCCAAAAATAGCAAATGGATTTTTCAAGACTTTTTAGTAGCACAGGATCATTTGTTTGTGTCCAAACATAACTTAAATAAAAAGTAGTATGTGTCTGATACCCAGGGTCGGCCCCACCATATTCTTCATACCAACCTTCTTCTGATTGATGACACATAATTTTGTCAACAAAATAGTCGCGACGTTTTGTAAAATGAGTTTTTACTGTTATCTCCGCAACGGTGGACAATGCAGCAGCAGCAGCAGCTAAATGGTTAGACAAAATTCCATGACGCTCATCATTGCGACAGAGCCAATTACCTAGAGATTCAAATACACTAGCCAGTGACGCTTGCTCGTCTTGTGAGTAAGTATGTTTTATTTTTAGAAAAGCCTGTCCAACGTAAAAACCAGTAAAAGCAGTTGCTGCTAAACTGCGCTCATACGGATAGGCTTCGTCGAATGAACCATCTCGATGTTGAAGTTTTTGCCAATAATTAATAGCTGCTTTTGTCCAGTGCAGTGCCACTTGTTGTTGGTGTGTGTATTGGGGGTAGTATGATGGTGTAACTACCAAATCCGCTAATATATACGCTATTTCTTGAAAGCGAGCGCAGGGAAAATCGCTAAATTTCCATGACCAAAATACTCGATCAGCGCAACCAAATGATTTTGAAACAGATTCTCTGTCTATCATAGACAAAACACGAGGTAATGCAGCGTGCAATGAAGTAATATAAACAGAGGTTGACTCAGTATTCATTGATGAAAACATCCCGGTTAAAATAATTTTAATATGCATCAGGGTCAAACATTCCCTTTGGAATAGGTGTTTCTGAAATCTTAGTAAAACTTATATTATAAATAGTCGTTTTATTATACAATGAGCCTTGATAAAAGGTCGAGAATGTTTTAGCATCTCCATGCTGTAACCTAATATATAAGTTTGAAATTTTGCGGCTATTTAGAACGATTTTAATGCGCTCGACATCAGGAGTTTTTTCAATTTGATTTAATATTGGTGTTAAATTATTTTTGCCCATAATATTCCAAGTCGTTGAATAACCTTTCTTTTTTATTTTGAGCCATGGAAACAAAATACTACCCTTTGTCTCAATAATATATACGTATAATGGGGTATCTTCTGGTTTTACATCGATAGTTAAATAATATAATCCTTTATCCACTGACACCTCTTTTGACGTAATAAAATGTTCACTAAATTCTTTGGTATCAATAAATTGGCTGGAATTTTGATCATTATTAACAGTAACTTTCTGAGGAATATTAATATAGAATTTGACTAAAGATGCATCTTTTATCTGTTTAGAAACTATATTCATTTCTGTTTTATTAACAACTTTGTAGCATCGAACGAGAGTTGAGTTTTTTGAAAAAAATAAGCACGGTTTATCAATGGAAACATGATATAAAGCATGTACTTGTCTAGCCCACACCGGATCTTTAGATACCTGGTAATTTTTTGGTAAAAAATGATATACAGATCTGAAAGAATTTGCATCAATAAGAGTATTTTTAGAAAACTTTAAATATTTATCCATTATAATATTTGCGATACCTGAAGAAGAATCAAGATAATTAGAAGCAAATAATATTCGATTTATATTATCCCAATATTCATTGCTGAATACATGCGAAACGATGTTTTGAGATTTATATTTTTTTATTGTAGTAAGCTCTTGGAGGACTTCAGGATAGGATTTTTTAAATAAATACTCTAACGTTCTTAGGCTACCATATCCATTCGGAAAGAATAAAAAGACTACGCTAACTATTAATAATAAGCAAAATAAACTTTTTCCTTTATGCTTATTAATGTTCTTATAATATTGTAATCTTTCTGCGGTAAAAAATCCTCCTAAAAGTATGGATAAGAGAATGCTCACATATAAAAATAAATTTTGACGGACCGCAAAACCTCCATGAATTAAAATAACTAAAGATGGATCATTTAAAACATTTTCAATTAAACGAAAAGAGTTTGTTCTCAGTCCTCCAATCCATAAACTTGGTGTTACTCCTATTAAATAAGCAGTAACAATTAAATAAAGTAATGGAGTTAAAAAAATTAATAAAATTAATTGTTTATACTGATAAGTCGAGTTAGTTTTGTTCAAAAAAGCTAAAATAAAACCAAAATAAAAAACAATTATTAACATAATTTTATATTTAAAAATCAAAAAAATAATTTCCTCTACATTCATTAATACATAGAGACATCCATCTGAAAAAGTTCCATCAGCTGGCCAAACTTTGTGTCGCATTTCCATGCCAGGAGCTAACAACACTGTAAGAACACTTAATAAATAAATAGTACTTAGTACCCATATTTTATAGTCATGAATAATAATCTTAAGCATTTGCATCATGGATAATTTTCTTTTATTACGAAAATATATGTGAATGCGATACCAAGAAAATAAAGGAATGAAAAAAGCACTTAAAACCAAAGCTATTTCATGCGTGTTAAGATTAACAGCATAAAAAATCGCAAAAAAACCGAAATATAGTTTGTTAGTTAAACTTTTAATAAAAAGGCCGCATAAAATAAAATATGTACTCAGTAGCAACGCATAAATGGCTAGATCCAAACCAAATAAATAACTGACATCTTTATTCTGGAGTAGCATGTAAACAGCTATTGCAGAAATGAATAGAGCTGATGAAAATGCGATCTTAAATGGTAACTTGATTACCTCTTTCAAAAAAAAACCCATAGTAATAGGTATTAATAAATAAAAACATAAACGAGAAAAAACCCATCCTTTGAAAGGAGTACTAAATAAAGAAGCTATTTTTGCTGCCGAACAGACAGCTAGATCCGCTGACAACCTATTGACTGTGGTTGTTAAATAATATCCTACCGCACAATCTAATGTATTAGAGCTTAGCAAACGAGAGTGAGCGGCCAATTCATCAGGAAATAACCACACAAATAATCCATTCGAAATACTAAAATAAAAGCAAAAAAAAGAGAGACTGAAGAACAAAATAATACAAGTGTTTCCTATTAGTTTACTTGAAGAATATTGCCTCATGTTGTCAGATATTTTCATGGTCATTACACAGTCCTCTAATCTAAAGTCATAGGTTTATCGATAAATAATTGGAACCACAGCTCTAATGAAATAAGTGAAAAAACTTGTTTAGCTGCTAAGAAATCTTTTTGATGCATATTGTTAATTAACTGGGTTATGGTTTTGAATTTAAACAGACCGCGTTTTCGCACTTGCTCCTCCCCTAACGTTCTATCGAACATATCTTGAAAAGTTTTATCTGCACAATAATTTTCCATTGGAAAATAAAAAGCATTTTTTTTGCGTTTTGCTATCATTTTGATCTTATTGTTTTCAGCGTAATTTCTTAGCAAAATTTTATTTTGTTGCAAGGTCAGCTTTAATTTATCTGGAACTGTTTCCATAAATTCCACTAATTTATGATCCAAAAAAGGTACTCTTATTTCAAGACCACATGCCATAGCTATCTTATCCTGACGCATTAATATATTATCTGGTAACCAATGGTTATATTGCATTATTAGAAGTTTATCCAATATATTGCTGGAAGTAAGCGAACCGGTGTCTGAGTATTGGTGTGCGATTGAGCTCAAAATAGATGGGTCCATGAGTAGTTTGTTTTGATCGTTTTTATCAAATAATGCTATGCATGATGAAAACGTATGCTCTAAATTATTATTTTGCGCCAAATCCAAAAAGGAAAGGAAGCGTTGTTTGCCACTATTACCAAGATATCCTGGATAATTAAATCCCTTGTTCAATAAATTAACTGGCATAGAATAAATCATAGGCTTTATCATCAATTTATGTAAAAAACTAGGGACAAAGCGGCGATAGTACTCTGCTAAATAGCATAATTTGTGAAATAAATAACCAGCAAGAATTTCATCGGCGCCTTCTCCAGTTAATACAATTTTGACTTCTTTGCTCGCCTCAGTTGCGAGCTTATACGTTGGTAGAACAATGGGGTCACCTAAAGGCTCATCAGTATGCCAAATAATTTTTGGTAATTGCTCAAAATCATGCGGTCCACAGATTATTTCATGATGTTCGGTACCTAATAAAGATGCTGTTTCTCGGGCTGAAATTAATTCATCTCCATGCCATCCAAAACCAACAGTAAAAGTTTTAATAGGTTTACTATGGTTTTTTGACAAAGCGTTCACTACAGCGGCTGAATCTAAGCCACCGCTTAAATAAGCACCGTAGTGCACATCACCCATGCGATGTATGTCCACACTTTCCTGGAAAAGATCATTAAATTGCTCTTGCAGCTCTTGTGCGGATAACTGGCTTTTTTCTCTAACGGTTGGTTGCCAATAGCATTGTTGGATGATGTTTCCATTTTGCCATTTCATCCAATGTCCTGGTGGTAGCTTTTTGACCCCTTTAAAAAGACTGCCTGGACCTGGAACATAACGCAATGCAAGATAATCAGAGACAGAGTTTAAATTGGCTTCTGCATCAAAAACTCTGCTTGCAA
The DNA here is from genome assembly GCA_964200955.1 of Legionellaceae bacterium. Classification (GTDB taxonomy): domain Bacteria; phylum Pseudomonadota; class Gammaproteobacteria; order Legionellales; family Legionellaceae; genus CAXNCW01. The sequence continues at coordinate 5,608 of CAXNCW010000010.1, read as the reverse complement.
GCAATGATTTTATTTCAGAACCGAATACCAAAATGTTGCTAGCATGCCAAAAATAAAGAGGTTTGATGCCAACCCTGTCTCGTGCAATGAATATGCTTTTCTCTTTGCGGTCTAAAATGGCAAAGGCAAACATACCCCTTAACTTTTCTAGACAATGCACTCCTAATTTTTGATATAACGCTAAAATTACTTCGGTATCAGACCTGGATTTTAACACCCCACCTTGTGATAGAAACTCTGAGGCTAACTCTCGATGATTGTATATTTCACCATTAAATACAATAGAAAGAACACCGTCGTGACTATGCATTGGTTGTGCACCACCATTAATATCAACAATGCTTAATCGCGTCATTCCAAGAGCCAAATTTTCATGAATACAATAACCATCATGATTAGGGCCGCGATGTTTGATTTTTCCAAGCATGGATACTATAATCATAGGATCAGATTTGATCCCTGCAAATCCAGTAATACCGCACAAAGCTTTTTCTCCAAAATTACAGTTAAACTTAATTGATTGTTATGATTATTATTGAGACCATACTCCTCGCGTATCGATCACTTTATATTGTTCATGCGTGGGTATTGGTAAATGTTTAAACATTTCATGATCAACAAGCATCAAGATAATATCGGTTTCAATTAATATTGTTTCGCCATCTATTAATGTGGCTATCTGAGATAATCTCTCTGGAAGTGTCATAATATGAGGCTCCACGACATAAAGCGGCCCGGTGTGAATCATGGAAATTTGCTTCACAATATATACGGCAGGACTTTCACGCAAATCATCAATATTTGGCTTAAAACTTAACCCAAAACAAGTAATGGTTACATCTCTAGCTGTTTTTTCTGGGTTCTCTGATAGAAATTCTGCAATTGCTGAGTGCACTTTATTACAAACCCAGATTGATTTACCATCATTAACCTGGCGTGCAATTTTAATAAGTTTGGCTTCTTCAGGTGCGCTGTTAACAATAAACCAAGGGTCAATAGCGATACAATGGCCTCCGACTCCCGGGCCAGGTTGTAAAATATTAACTCGAGGATGACGATTCGCAAGCTGAATTAGTTCCCATACATTAATTTGCAATTTATCACAAATCATTGATAATTCATTTGCAAAAGCAATGTTCACATCACGAAAACTATTTTCTGTCAATTTACACATTTCTGCGGTGCGAGTTGTAGTTACACTACATTCTCCGATAACAAATAATTGATAGAGTGCAACAGCCATTTTTGCGCATCTTGGTGTCATCCCGCCAATAATGCGATCATTTTGTACTAATTCCTGTAAGGCATGACCTGGTAAGACGCGCTCAGGGCAATAAGCAATTCGAATATCCGATTGGTCTCCATATAATTGAGGGAATGTCAAATCTGGTTGTGATTGCGCTAACCAATCTGCCAACTGTTCAGTTGTACCTACTGGTGAGGTTGACTCAAGGATAACGAGGTTGCCAGGTTGCAATATAGGAGCTATCGACATTGCAGCGGCTTGAACAAAACTTAAATCAGCTTGGTAGTTTTCTGCAAATGGTGTTGGTACGGCAATTAAAAACACATCTGCCGGTTCTGGAACAAGAGTTGCTCGTAAATATCCTTCTGAAACCACAGTATGTACAAGTGTATCTAAGGCTGGTTCGACAAAAGAACATTGTCCTTGATTAATCATTTCAACTACTTTAGAGTTTATGTCTACACCAATCACATGTTTTTTTTTAGACGCAAACAAAGCTGCTGTTGGCAATCCAATATAACCTAATCCAATCACAGAGATGGTAGCAAACTCCATTTTATTATTAATTGTCAATTTATGATAGTTCCGTGCTCGTTGTTCTTTTTTTTGTTTTTGTCTTTATACACTTAGAAAAGTGCTCTATAACAATATGAACAATTTGTGAAGAGGCAGTACCGTCTCCATAAGGATTTTTTGCTTGACTCATACGGTGATACAAGGAAGTATTAGTCAATAACATTTCCACCCCAGTTACAATTGCATTAACGTCAGTTCCAACTAACTTTATCGTACCTGCTTCGATAGCCTCTGGTCTCTCAGTTTTTTCACGCATAACTAAAACAGGTTTACCCAAGGCAGGAGCTTCTTCTTGTATACCGCCTGAATCAGTTAAAATAAGATAACACGATTGCATCAAATAAACAAAAGGCAAATAATCGAGTGGTTCAATCAGGTGAATGTTATTTATATTTTTAAGTAATCGTTTAACTGGTATTTGAACATGCGGATTCAAATGAACGGGATAGACTATATCAACAATAGGGAAGCGTTGTGCTATGTTAGCTAATGCCTGGCAAATTCGCTCAAAACCGCTACCAAAACTCTCGCGACGATGTCCGGTTACCAAAATAATTTTACGTGAAAGTGTTAAAAATGAAAATTGTTTCTGTAATTGTTCAATTAACTTTGGTTGGGTTTTTAATTGAATCAATATATCATGTAGTACATCGATAACTGTGTTACCAGTTACGTAAATAACGTCATCACGAATTCCCTCATGCAATAAATTTAGTCTTGCTCGCGCTGTAGGTGCAAAATGAAGTGCTGATAATACCGCTGTTAATTTTCGATTACCTTCTTCTGGCCAAGGTAATATGAGATTACCAGTACGTAGTCCCGCCTCAACATGCGCTACAGGAATATGATGATAATAAGCGGAAAGTGCTGTGGTCAATGTTGAGGTTGTATCGCCATGGATGAAGACGAGATCTGGCTTATAAAGCTTAAAAACCCCTTGCAACCCCTTTAGTATTTTTTCAGTCAAAGAACTTAAATTTTGATCAGACTCCATCGCCTGAAAATTAAAATCTGGCGTAATATTAAATTGCTGTAAAACTGATTCCAGCATTTGTTTATGTTGTCCCGTCACACACACTTTGTTATGAAATGCTGGACTCATACTCAAACATTGGATTAGTGGAGCCATTTTTATTGCTTCAGGACGCGTCCCAAAAACACAGAGAGTATTGATTGCAACCACAATAAATCCTTTTAATCATTACAAGTCATCTGACTTTTAAATTATCTTTCATTTACAATTTTTAGAGAAATCTGTATAGCGACGTCAATAAAAAATTCATCTATAACCAAACATTTTTTAAATTATAGTGTAGACAAATTTTGAAACAACTAAATGTGTCACGGGAAATGACTCAAATATTCTTTGTTGTTTCAAAACATCAGATATATGTTATGCGCATCAGCATCTTTTTTCAAGGACTAAGAAACCCCGAACTCAGCTTTATATAAATATATTTGTTTATTTTTTCATTAGCACGGATTTTCATTACCATTGTCAGCGTGGTAACATAACATTTCATGTAGATAGAACTAGTATTAAAATATTTGGATAAATATCCAATACTAAATAACAAAAATAAAATAATAAATGCATTATAAAAAACATACATCAAAAATTTTGTGACCAACAAAGTACTTTCATAATAAAAAACAGCTCGCACAGACATCAAATAGGCAAACGTAACCCCGATTAGTACCCTTACGACATTAGCTACTGCGACTCTTATATGAATGCTTAATAAAACCCTGTGCATAGAAAAATCAAGAATCCATCCGAACCCTGCGATAAAAGAAAATCTGATCAAGCAGGTCAGTTGTAATGATTGGAAAAACTTCATAATAAGGTCTCAGCTGCTTGGCGCATTTCTTCACGTGGTGCGTCGAATCCGGTATATAAAGAAAATTGTTCATACGCTTGATAGAGTGCTAAGGTATGCCCAGCAATCACATTGAGATTTTGCTCTTTTGCCATCTTAATTAAGCGCGTCTCAGTAGGACTTGCAATTACATCCATAACCAAACGCAGAGATCTGAGTCGATCTATATCAATTGGTAATTCAGAATCGTTAGGATGCATACCAATTGATGTCTCATTGATTATTACATTAGATTCCACATTTTGACGTAAAGACCAATCAATAAGTTTAACTTGAAACTGCTTCGCCATCTCCTGGTACTTTGGAGTTACCCTGACACAAAATATAACATTTTTCTGTCCTAGGATTTTCAATGCTTGCAATATTGCCCGAGCAACGCCACCACCACCCAATACTAAAATTCTTTCTGCTGCTGTTTTTAAGTGCGGCTTCAGCACTTCCACAGCACCTGCACGGTCAGTATTGAATCCCCTTAAATGTCCATCATCATTCACAACCGTGTTCACAGCGCCAATGGCGGCAGCCACACTATCGATACTGTCCAAATAATTCATCACAGACTCTTTAAACGGCATAGAAATACTACAGCCACGAATACCCATGGCCCGAACTCCTGATATTGCACCAGCAATATCTTGTATAGCAAACGCTTTGTACAAATAATCCAATCCCAGAGCATGATAACCCGCATTGTGAACGGCCATGCCAAAACGACCTGGTCTTTTTGACAAGGAAATGCACATCTTAGACTGCATTGATGGCAGAAAAAATGGACTTGGCAAGATCGATTTCATTATGTAGACATCATAGTGGAGGGTATAAAATTCAAATTAGACGTTTTTTTAGCACCGTATAACACCTCCGTTAAGATCATGCGACCCAATGCATGCAATGCTTTATCAAAAGGCGGATGATGTAACGGAGACATATTCAAATAAATTAATCCTACTAAGAGTCGAACTCGCCTAAAATCATATCCACGTTTGTTAATATATTGTTCTAAACTATTAAGATAATAAGTACCATTAAAACGCTGAGCAAAATCCACATATAAATTCGACCACTCTTCTGTCACACGAAACAATCCAGCTTTGATGTAGTCATAATTAATAATAATGCCACCCATAAGCTTGGCTAAATCATAGTAAATATCACCAAACGAAATTTCATCAGCAAAATCTTGGCGCCAATCAAGTAAAAAGAATTGCTCTGTTTCTTTATCATGCAAAATATTATCAAACTGCAAGTCACCATGAATAAAGGTAGGCAATCCCAAATACAATTCATCCCATGGGATGTCTCTTATTAAATTATGAATATTTTCAATAGGTTGACCATTCAATGAAGTATATGCTATCGAATTTGCATATTTTTTATCATACTCACCCAATCGTGCGCGTGTTTTATCATAATAAAATGAACGACACAGCGTCTGCATATGAGCAGGCACAACATCAGGCGCTGGGGTCCAGAGTTTTGTTTCTAACCAAAATAGCAGTTTATTAAATAACGATGGATTATTGTCTGCGTACAGCGTAGTTCCTTGGATAAAATCATAGCTATACCACTGATTCGAAACAAAAGTAATGCAAAGAAAAACTAGCGGCTTCATGGCTGCTTTTCTAACTCGGCCATTTACGATTTTTTCATCACTAAAAAACTTAATAACTTGTTGAGTATTGCAATATAAAAATTCATTTGTTTTACTAAAATCATACTCTTCTGTATCCGCAAGCAATTGTTGATATTTTTCAAGTGTGCCCATATCTGACCAATCTATGAACACGTAATGCAACGATGCCTGAGCAATTAATCCCAAAAGCCCATTGGATATTTGATGTTTACAGTGCCACTACTTGTCAAGACAACTAATCTAGAATTCTCTTTCCCATTCAATTAACCAATT
>CAXNCW010000009.1:0-10993 GCA_964200955.1 Legionellaceae bacterium | reverse complement strand
TCCCTACTCTACCTATCCACTGGCAGATATTTTAAAAAACACGTCATCTAAAAATTTATTTGATACGCTTTTCAATTTTGTCAATTTTCATATTTTTAATGATATGGACAAACTTTCAATGATCACGGTGGAGCCTTCCTTTTCTTACGAAGAGACTAATTTCAGCTTGGTCACACAGACAGGAATGAATCTAACTACAGGATTAATCGAAGTCAGTTTTATTTGCCATCCAGCTAAAATTAACGAACAACAACTTAAATGCTTCGTACAGATTTTCACCCAATCATTAAATGAGATTCATAACACTTTTAACCACGTGATTAATCAAGCTGTATTTCAACCTTATTTAGCGCGTTATTTTCCATCAACAGATTGGTCTTTAGTACAAAGCGAATTACCAAAAAATGCATCAATTTATTCTGTATTTTTAGAGCAAGTCAGACTTCATCCCGATTCGCTCGCCGTTCAATACGCTGAAATAAAATTCACTTATCAGGAACTCTCCAACCTGGTTGATAATATGGCTCAGGTCTTATTTGCAGCTGTTTATCCTCGCACAAAAAAAGAAGTACTAATTGGCATGGCTGCAAGTAGAAATGCTTATGCGATTGCCAGCTTATTAGCGATTTTAAAGATTGGCGGTGCTTACCTCCCTATTGATTGCCACTATCCTGCATCACGTATTAGATATTTCATTGAAAACAGTCAACTGTCGTTACTCATAGGCGATCACTATTTTGTTGAAAAACAACCAACTATAGTGCAACAGTTGGGGTCAAAATTTATCGATATGGGTACATTACTTAGTCCAGCTGCTCAATGTATTGAACTAGCATTACCACTCGCTCATACTTCCAAATTAGCTTATGTTATGTACACATCTGGTTCCACTGGCGAACCCAAAGGAGTCATGATTGAACATCTCGGGGTATTGCGGCTTGCCTTAAATCAACCGGCTCTTGTTTTTGATCAAAGCACCCGGATTGCTCAAATGGCAAGTTTAAGCTTTGATGCAGCTACGTTTGAAATTTGGACGGCTTTATTGAATGGCAAATTGCTTATTATTATTCCTGATTCTATAGTGATTAACGCAAAAGAATTGTCTTATTTTCTTTCTTCCGAGCAAATAAATGTTCTTTGGTTAACTGCACGATTATTTGACGAGTATGTCAACGCAGAAGGTACAGCAATGTTTAAACCGATCCAATACTTGTTGATTGGTGGTGACGTATTAAATAAAAAAATAGTCGGTGCATTATTGGCAGACAAGCAAAATCGTCCGCGTTTTATTTTAAACGGTTATGGTCCTACAGAAAATACAACGTTTACAACACTGCATGTTATTGATGATTACTCAATCAGCTTGGAACGAATCCCCATTGGTCGTCCTATTAGCAACACCGGGGTCTATGTATTAGATGAAGCTCAACGCGTATTACCGATAGGAGCTGTAGGAGAGCTTTATGCTTTTGGAGACGGTCTTGCACGTGGCTATTGGGCCGCAATGGAGCTAACTAAAACTAAATTTATTGATGCTTGCTCTATTTATGATCCAATAACGGGTCAAACCTTTCAGAAGCGACTGTATAAAACAGGAGATAGAGTTCGTTGGCTAGAAACTGGGGAATTAGATTATCTGGGACGATTTGACAGGCAGATTAAAATAAACGGTTTTCGTATTGAGTTAGAAGAAGTAGAAAAAGCATTACTTGCTCACCCCACCGTCGCTACCTGCGTCGCTATGCAACATCATACATTACAGCAATTTCGTGTTTACTATGTAATAAAACAGCCGATAACTAAAGTGAGCATCCAATCCTATTTAAAACAAACACTTCCGCACTATATGCAACCATCTCAACTGATTCAGCTAGACGCATTGCCGTTAACCCCTAACGGAAAATTTGATTTCAAACAATTAAATTTACTTGATTTTTCGACAACATCTTCTGAGACCGGCTTAATAAATCAAACTGATACCGAAAAAAAACTGCAACAATTATGGCAAGAAATCTTAGGCGTGCCTGACATAAAAGCAGATCAAAATTTCTTTGATATGGGCGGTGATTCTTTATCAGCAATGAAACTTCACGCAACGATTTGCCAAACATTTACTATAGACATTTCAATTGTCGATATTTTTAGATACCCATCTATCCTTCAGTTGGCTCAGTTACTTAATAACAAATTCAAACCAAGCCAAACAAAACCAATTAATAATAACAATTCAAACAGATTAAAAAATTATCAAATAAATGCTAGAAAACTAAAAAAGTTAATAAAGGAATCCATCGATGAATAGTAATGCAGATCATTCAAATTTCTCTATCGCAGTCATTGGCTTTTCGGGACGATTTCCGAATACCGAACAAGTTGAGCAGTTTTGGAATAACCTACTTCAAGGTAAGGAAGCCAGTCGAGCACTGTCTGATGAAGAATTACGTGCTAAAGGTGTTGATGAAATGCTATTAGCAAATAAAAATTATGTCAAAACCGCTATTGAATTCCAAAATAAGGAATTGTTTGCAGCTGCATTTTTTGAGATTTCTCCAAGAGAGGCTGAGCTAATGGATCCGCAACTCCGACTCTTACTTGAATGCGCCTATCAAACTATTGAGCACGCCGGTTATGCGCCTAGGCAGTCTGAAAATAATACTGGTGTATTTATTGGATCAGACATCAACCGTTACTTTTTAGATAATATTTTGTCTCGTTACTCGTGGCAAGAAATACAACGGATTTTACCTTTAATCCACGCCAATAGTGCCTTAGCAACACAACTGTCTTACCATCTGAATTTACATGGACCCAGTTTAGATTTAAATACGGCCTGTTCGAGCTCTCTAACAGCGGTTCATCTTGCTTGTACTAGTTTACTGACCTATCAATGTGATACTGCGCTAGCTGGCGGGGTTTCTATTAATCCATCCGCTGAATTAGGCTATTTATATCATCAAGATGGTATCCTATCCCCAGATGGTCATTGCCGTGCATTTGATGAGAATGCTGAAGGAACAACTATAGGCCAAGGTATTTCTTTAGTTATGTTGAAACGACTTGAAGATGCAATACAAGATAACGATACGATTTATGCGGTGATTCGAGGCTCTGCAATTAATAATGATGGTGCTAGAAAGGTTGGATACACGGCGCCAAGTGTCAATGGACAAGTTGAAGTGATCAATCGTGCATTGGCTATGGCGTCTTTATCACCAACTGATATTAGTTATATTGAGTGTCATGGAACAGGCACAAAATTAGGAGACCCTATTGAGCTAACGGCTCTTAATGAAGTGTATGGTTATGGTTCCGATGAACCGTGCTATTTCGGATCATTAAAGCCTAATATCGGTCACTTAAATACAGCCGCTGGTATTGCTGGGCTACTAAAAGTTGTATTGAGCTTATACCACAAAAAAATCCCGCCTTCAATTAATCTAACAAATCTTAATCCTGCTATCAATTTGACTGGTTCACGTTTACAAGCATGCACGACCTTACTGTGCTGGAATACCAATACAAATCAGAAGTATGCCGCTTTGAGTTCGTTTGGTATAGGTGGCACTAACGTCCATCTAATAGCAGAAGCATTTCAGCCTCTCACTGCTTCCATCTCTGATTCTTCACTGAATCCAACGTTAATTACTTTATCTGCAAAAACAACGATTGAAATAAAATCTAAAATTAACGATCTTATCGCGTATTTAAAAGAAACCAGTGACATTAATATAAAAGATCTTGCCTTTACGCTTAACACAGGTAGGACTACTTTCCAACAAAGAGCTGCTGTTGTAGGAACCGATAAAAATACGTTAATAGAACAATTATTGGTGCTGTCTTGTGATGGTCAAACGCGCCTATCAAATGATCTGGCTGAATGTTCCACTGAGATGTTGCTTGCAGAACTAAAACAGACTTCACATTTTGATACACGTAAAAATATACTCAATAACCTTGCTGACTTATGGTCCTGTGGACATCTTATTGACTGGCAACAATTTTATCAACAGGAGTCATGCCGAAAAAGAATTGCGGCACCAACCTATCCTTTTTCTCGCGACTATTATTGGTTGGATTCTGCTCGAGTCATCACGCAACTCGATCAACCCTCACCGTTAACGACGATCGCTAAAACAGTGGAAGAGACTCTGTTCTCTATATGGAGAGAAACCTTAGGCATTCAAGCCTTGCAACAAACTGACAATTTCTACGCACTAGGAGGGAACTCGTTGCTTGCAATTGATGTGATAACAAAAATTAATCTGACATATGACGTCACGTTAACGTTACAAGAATTCCTGATAAACGCTACAATCGAAGGAATAATAGAGCAACTTCTTGAAAAGCGGTTAAGCCAATTGCAGATGAATACTCAATAAGGACTGATAATGTCAATGATTAAAGATAAAATTACTACGCTATCATATGAAGAACGTGTAACGTTACTTGAAAAGTTATTACAACGCACACCGGCAACTAACCTCGTTGCAATAAAACATCAATCAACTAATAACGGTATCTACCCGCTTTCATTTGCACAAAATCGTCTTTGGTTTTTTGATCAATTAACCGGATCAAATAATACTTACAACATCCCCTGCGCTGTGCATTTAATGGGTGCATTAAACTACCCTGCTTTAGAGAAAGCGCTTGATTTTTTAATGCAACGACACGACATTTTACGCACTAGCTTTCGATGTATAGAAGGAAAACCCGAACAAGTTGTTGCGGCGAGGATTCCTATTAACCACATTATTTCTATAATTGATGTTAACGCAACTGAAATCAACGAATATGCGTTGCAAGAAGCGGATAAACCGTTCAATTTAACCCAGCCCCCGCTGTTTCGAGTTCGATTACTAAGACAAAATAGCACTGAGCACGTTTTATTATTAACATTACATCATATTATTGCTGATGCTTGGTCATTGAAGATTTTAATCGATGATTTAAGCTGCGCTTATAATGCATACATTAATAATGAAGAGCCAGCGCTTCCCGCTTTGTCTGTTCAATATGGTGATTATAGTGTTTGGCAACAAGATACACTCAAAAATAGCCAGGTATTAACCTCACAATTAGATTATTGGCGTGATCATTTAAAAGATATTAATCCTTTGATGAATTTACCCATGATGCGCCACAAGACAAAAGAACAACGCTATCATGGGCAGTTCCATATAAGCCCCATCAGTCCAACATTAAGCCAAGAATTACGTGCGTTTTGTAAAGCACACAAAATAACGCTTTATTCCTTTTTCTTAAGTGTATTTAATATTTTATTACAACGTTATTGTGGTCAGTCAACGATTGTGGTTGGAACACCCGTCTCCAATCGTAGCCAAGCGCAGTTAACAAAATTAATTGGATTTTTTATAAATAATGTAGTGATGAAAAACAAAATTGACTCTGACCAAACAACACTTGAATTTATAAAAGTAGTACAGGAGAATACAAACAAAGCACTGGATAACAGAGAAGTTCCCTTCGACTGGATTATTAATGATATCAACCCCGAGCGAAATCTGAGCTATACGCCCTTTTATCAAATTGAATTTGCTTTGCAGCCACATAAAGCACTAGATATTAACTTAGCTCATTTAACCACAAAAACGCTCGTTTTTAATAATCGTGCATCTAAAGTTGAACTTGGTCTTTCTATCGAAGAGTCAGACAGGCAATTTATTGCAACGTTTGAATACAATACGGATTTATTCGATGAGTCGTTTATCAAAGCACTCGCAACACATTTTCAGATTTTATTAGAAAGTATGCTAACGCGTTCCGACGCTCCCATTAAAACGCTATCCATGCTGACCAAGGAAGAACAGCTTCAAATGCTTTCAATAAGTAAAGGAAAGACAATTAAACTCGAAAAGAACTACTTACTGTTTTTTGCGAATCAGGTTCGGATAACACCGCATAATATTGCCGTACAAGATCACGTGTCATCACTCACTTATGACGAACTAGATAAGCAATCAAACCAGATAGCGCATTATCTTTTAAGCCACTCTATCGGCAAGGGACAAACAATTGCCTTGCTCCTGAGTCGTAATCCATCATGCCTGAGCAGTATGATCGCCACTCTAAAAATAGGAGCAGTACTCGTTCCTTTTAATCCTCAATCAAACCTAGAAAGAAACCTGATTTTGCTACATCAGCTAAAACCAGATGTTATTTTGACAGAGCAGACTTATTCTCATCAAGTTAGCACAGTCCCATTCAAGATCATTGTCATAGAATCGCTCTGTTTTGCAACATTGAGTCGAGCAGCGATCAATACAACTATTAATTTAGATGATTTAGCTTACCTGATGTATACATCAGGAAGTACCGGACTACCAAAAGCAGCGATGGTCTCGCACCGGGGGATGATCAACCATCTTTTAGCAAAAATCAATGATTTAGAAATAACGCCACACGATGTGGTCGCTCAAATAGCGGTTCAAACCTTTGATGTATTTATCTGGCAATTTCTGGTTGCATCCATGATCGGTGGACAATGTATCGTATTAACGAATGAAGCAGCCTGGGAGCCTGAGCACCTCTTGCAGGCCGCCGCTGATTATAAGATAACTGTTTTAGAAAGCGTTCCTTCTCATTTAGAAATGTTATTACGCGAGCTAGAAAAAAATCAAAATCACCTTTTAGCTACATTGAGATGCTTGATAACGAATGGCGAGCCCATGCCTACGGCTCAATGTTTACGTTGGTTCGATCAATTGCCAAACATTCTTTTCATTAATGCCTACGGACCCACTGAATGCTCTGATGATGTGACGCATTTAATCTTGCATAAAAAACCAACCTTTGCTTACCCCTATCTTCCCTTAGGACACGTCATTCAAAATACTCAATTGCATATTCTCAGTGAGGAAATGCAGCTCGTACCTATGGGTGTTCCTGGAGAGCTGTCTATTAGTGGGGATTGTGTCGGCCTAGGCTATTTTAATGATCCAACTCGAACAAACATAAGTTTCGTGCACAGTCCGTTTGATTCTACTAAATCAAGTAAATTGTATAAAACGGGTGATCTAGTACGTTATCGAGAAGATGGTTCATTGGAGTACTTAGGACGTAAAGATTTTCAGCTTAAAATACATGGCTGTAGAGTTGAGCCTGGTGAAATAGAAGCAATTTTAAAAAAATATCCGCGTATTTCTCAAGCCATGGTTGTTGCAAACCAAACTGACAATGGAAACAGGACTCTAATTGCCTATGTTATTGCGGATGTGCATCCGGGACCTACTTCTCAAACCTTGCAATCACATTGCAAAAAATACCTCCCGGACTATATGGTTCCTTCTTCATTTGTATTGTTAGATGCGTTCCCCTTATTGGAAAATGGTAAAATCAATCGGGATCAATTACCAGAACCATACTTCTTTCAACCTGCCAAAAACCAGGAAACAATGATTCCTAGCAATCCATTGGAAAACAATTTATGTACAATCTGGGCTGATGTTTTAGGTGTCGAAAAAGTTGGGTTAACGGATAGTTTTTTTCAAATGGGTGGGCATTCATTATTGGCAGTAGAGTTGGTATCCAGAATGCGCGAAATATTAGGAGAGTCTATTTCAGTAAATCTCTTATTTAACTTCCCCACCATCAGTGGGTTACTTCATGCCATAAAGGAACCATCAAATGACTAAGCCGAATAACAAACGACTATACCCTTTAGCTCCCAGTCAAATTCCTGAATGGTATGCGTATCAATTAAATCCAGGCAGCTCAGTTTACAATATTAGCTTTAACCATTTTTTCTTTAATGCGATTGACCAGGACGCTTTTTATCAAGCCTGGGAAATTATTTTACAACGGCACGTCATTTTTAGGCTACGATTTACCTATCAGCAGGGCAAACCTTATCAATATTTAGGTTCAGCGCCAGTGATACACAAAGAAACAATGTTTATTGATAAAACTTCATTAGATAATAATAAAACCGTTATTGAATCAACACAAAATGCTTTGGCAAAACACTTCGCACTAAAACCATTTGACTTCATTAATGGCCCACTATATCGACTTCACTTAGTACTTTATCCTCAGCAAGAATTTCAATTGATATTTACTGTGCACCATATCATTTGGGATGAGACCAGTACGATGAACTTAATTAATGAATTTGTAATTGCTTATAATAGGCTACTACAAAAAGGTATTCCTGAATTACCCAACTTAGCGATTTCCTTTCTAGACTATGCACAACAAGAAAATGATGCGATTGATACAGGGTTTTATGAGAAGCAGAAAAACTATTGGCTAGACTTGTTTAGCAAACCGCCCGAACCCCTTAATTTAGCAACTGATTTTCAACGTCCTCCGATACAATCTTATCAGGGCGATTCCTGCCTAAGCTGGTTGCCAAGACAATTAGTTCATGCGCTCAATCACTTTAGTCATAAGCACAACACAACCTTGTTTATTGTATTTATGTCAGTATTTAATTTATACATTCATCGAATAAGTGGCGCTACGGATATTGTAATTGGTTGCCCCATAGCTGGCCGTAATCGAATAGAATATCAACGATTATTGGGCTGTTTTGCTGTACCAATCCCGTTGCGGTGTCAAATAAGTAGAACTTTCTCATTCAATGAATTACTGACCCATCTTACACAGCGAGCTAGTGAGGCTTTTGATAATTATCATTATCCCTGCTACCAACTGATTGAAGAATTAGTTCACACCCAAGATCTGTCGAGGCCAAAACTTTTCTCAATTATGGCCGGGGTTCAAAATAACAAATCAGAATTCATTGACATTCAACTGGAAAAAGGCTCACTTTATACCAAGAAAATTTATAGTGCGGAAGATCATGGCGCTCGCTTCGACCTGGCAATTGGTTTAGATCCTATTGAAGGCGACATCAAGTTTTTTTGTACTTATAACACCGACCTTTACAAATCATCTACCATCAACCAAATGTTAGATGATTTGTCCAATTTAATGAGTCAAGTGATTGATAATCCAGGATTAACGCTATCAAACTACGATTTAGTCTCACTAAAATCAAAAAAGCGGCTATTAGAATCCTTTTCTGGTAAACGCATTGCGTCGTTACCCAATAATCGCTTACCTCAAAAGCAAACGCTCCTTGATTTGTTTAATACTCAAGTTCAAAATAATCCTCATTTTATCGCCATCAAACAAGGCGAACAGACCGTTCGATATGATGAATTAAATATAAAAATTGATAAGTTAAGTGTCAATTTTTCAAATTTAAATTTAATTAAGTCGCGGCGTGTAGGTATTTTATTAGAACCAAGTATTGAATTAGTCATCACGCTAATGGCTTGTTTTAAGTGTGGTCTTTGTTATGTTCCAATCAGTTTAGATTGTCCTGAAAATCGTCAGATTGAAATTATTAATCAGGCTGCCGTTGATTTTGTTATTGGTCATCAAAACCACTTACAAACAGAATGTCCTTTTATTCTATTAGACACAATTATTAACAATAATGACGCGGCTGAATCGATAAAAACGTATCCTCAAGCGAAGCTAACAGACGTTGCCTATATCATTTTCACCTCAGGAACTACTGGTAAACCAAAAGGCGTTCCTATCTTACACGAGGGTCTAAGCGATCTGATTGTTGCAACACAAACGCGTTATCAACTAGATGAAACGGATAACGTTTTATTATTGACTGATTACACTTTTGATCCTTCCATTTTAGATATCTTCTGGCCTTTATCCGCCGGAGCACAAATCGTTATTCCAAATAAACGCGTAGCCAAACAAATCAAACCATTATTAACCACGCTTATAGAAGAGAACATAACAGTTTTTCAGACTGTACCCCCGTTATTAGATGCACTATGTGATGAGCTGCAGATTGCCCCTCTTTTTGATCTCAGTTACCTTAGATTAATTATCTGTGGATCGGCTCCAATGACACGGGCGCTACACGAAAAAGTTTTAAATCAGCTCAATTGTCGTTTGATGAATCATTATGGACCAACTGAAGTAACCGTAGATGCATTATGTTTTGACTGCAATGATCCGTATGATGGTATTACCCTACCGTTAGGGCGGCCATTACCTCATGCGTCTGTTTATATACTCGATGACGACCGTCAACTTTTACCCATTGGTGCTATAGGAAACATCTATATTGCTTCCACTGGGTTGTCCCCGGGCTATTTAAATGATTCTAAATCAACCAATCGACGTTTTTTTGTTAAGCAATTCACAGAGCATAATCTGCCTTTACGTCTTTATGAAACAGGGGATTTGGGTCGCTTTGATCAGAACGGACTCGTTTATTTTTTAGGACGTAAAGATAATCAGGTAAAAATAAATGGCAATCGCGTTGAGTTAGAGGAAATAGAAGCCGTTGCTTTACAACATCCAGCTATTAGCAAGGCATCTGTACAATACAAAAAAATCAACAATCAAGACCGATTAATTGCCTACTTAGAGCTCAGAGAACACGTTATTAACCGTTTTTTCATCAATAATCAGGCCTACTATCAATACACACTCTCACAACAACCTTGGATGCGCTGCGTATTTGATAAAATCCATTTGGAGACTTGGCCGGCTTATTTTTCAGGAAGTCCTACAATAAAAGCTTACTGGTCAAACTTATACACGGTATTTCCCGAGTACCAGTTTTGTTTGGTCACCGATCAATTAGAAGTTGCGTGTGTTGCTAACGGCATCCCGCTCTATTGGGATGGGCAGGAAAGCACCATGTTGGCCGGATGGGATGAAGGGGTTGAATTAGCCTTTACTCAGAAAAAAAAGGGTATTAAACCCAATACACTTTTAGGCTTGGCTGGAATCGTTACTCCTTCGTTTCAAAGGATGAATTTAAGCAATGCCATCGTTGATAGTTTTCGTTATCTTGCAAAACAGCATCGATTAGAACGGTTTTTGGGGCCAGTAAGACCGATTGGGATGTTTAATTATCAAATTGATGATGTAAATCAATGGGCAACAATGCTTAATGAGCAAGAAGAACCACTTGATTACTGGCTGC
>CAXNCW010000008.1:0-11231 GCA_964200955.1 Legionellaceae bacterium | reverse complement strand
TGACGATAACGCATTTCTTGATTAGATAATCCATGATATTTATCCGGCAATGGGCGTAAAGATTTAGTTAATAAATCTATATTTTCAACATGAATAGTTAATTCATCAGTATTAGTTTTAAATAAAAAACCAGTCACTGCAATAATATCGCCTAAATCCCAATGTTTAAATTGTTCATATTGTTCTAGTAATTCATTTTCACGTAAATAGATTTGTATACGTCCGGCAGCATCTTGTAAATGCACAAAACTTGCTTTGCCCATAATACGTCGCAATACAATACGACCGGCAACAGCAACATGAATATTTTTTGTCGCTAACTCTTGTTTAGTTGTAATAGCATATTGTTGTAATAACACTGCTGATGTCTGATCAGGTACAAAATTATTAGGGAAATTAAAACCAGCTGCACGTAAAATTGCTAATTTTTGTTTGCGTATTTGATAAATTTCATTTTCATTTAAATGGTCTTCTATCATACTATGATTGTTCCTATATAAATTATTTTTTGCGAGATCTCTAAGTACTTAATTTTTTTAAACTAGCTTCAATAAATACATTTAGATCCCCATCTAACACTGCTTGCGTATTTGATGTTTCGATACCAGTACGTAAATCTTTAATCATTGCTTTATCTAAGACGTAGGAACGAATTTGTGAACCCCAGCCAATATCAGATTTTGTCGCTTCAAGAGCTTGTTGTTCATCATGTTTTTTTTGCATTTCCAACTCATACAGTTTAGCACGTAATTGTTTAAATGCTTGGTCTTTGTTTTTATGTTGACTACGATCAGTTTGACACTGTACAACAATATTGGTTGGTAGATGAGTAATTCGTACTGCAGAATCAGTACGGTTTATGTGTTGCCCACCAGCGCCAGAGGCGCGATAAGTATCAATACGTAAATCTGCAGGATTAATTTCAATATGAATATCATCATCAATTTCTGGCGCAATAAATACCGATGCAAATGAAGTATGACGACGATTGCCAGAATCAAAGGGTGATTTTCTCACTAAACGATGGATACCGTTTTCAGTACGTAGCCATCCATATGCATACTCACCAACAATATGAATAGTTGCACTTTTGATCCCAGCAACATCGCCATAAGAGCATTCGCTTAATTCACAAATAAAACCTTGTTTTTCGCCCCAACGCAGATACATGCGTAATAACATTTCTGCCCAATCTTGCGCTTCAGTACCACCTGAACCTGATTGAATATCTAAAAATGCATTGGATTTATCCACTTTACCAGAAAACATGCGATTAAATTCTAAAGTATCAACTTGTTTAGCTATGTTGCTAACATCAACTGTTATAATTTCTAAAATTTCGAAATCATTTTCTGCATTAGCTAATTCATATAATTCTGTAAGATTTTTCAATTCATTGAATAAATTTTGTAAACTACAAACAATGGCCTCTAGTTGAGCTCTTTCACGTCCTAAGGTTTGTGCGTATAGTGGTTTATTCCAGATTTTTGTATCCTCAAGTTCCAAAATTATTTCTTCTAAACGTTCACGTTTAATATCAAAGTCAAAGATACCCCCGTAATTCTTCTAAGCGTTTATTTAAATCCACAAAATAATTTTCTAAATGATTAATTTCTAACATTTTTTCTCTGCGCTAACATTGCTAAACTAGATGGTAAAATTGATATTATAATAATACCATAAATTACTACAGAAAAATGCTCTTTAATCAGAGCTGATGAACCTAAAAAATACCCCATACCTAATAAAATACCAATCCATAAGATTGCACTAATGATATTATATATTGTAAACTGCTTAAAGTTCATTTTACTTATACCAGCAATAAATGGTGCAAATGTACGAATAATTGGTAAAAATCTTGCAAAAATAATAGTTTTACCACCATGTAAATTATAGAAAACATGTGCTTTAATTAAATATTGTTTATTAATGAAACGAATTTTATTATATGCCAGTATACGCGGACCGATAAACCGTCCAAATATATAATTTATTTGATTACCGATAATTGAAGCTAAAAATAATATAATAAATAATATAAATATATTTAATGATGTATCAGATTGTGCGGTGATCGTCCCTAATGTAAATAATAACGAATCACCAGGTAAAAACGGTGTAATAATTAGCCCTGTTTCACATAATATAATAATAGCGACCAACAGATAGCACCAAGAACCATATTTAGCTAGTAACAGCATTATGTAAGCATCAATATGAATAAAAAATGAAAAGCATTGTTGTATATTGGAAATGATAATTTCTATTATAGAGATCAAGATTAATCCTTAATTATTTTTTGCACTATATTTTCCATCGCTGCAAATCTAGAACCTTTGATTAAAACAGTAACATTTTTATTTAAATAATTAAATAAATCTTCAGCTAATGCTTCTTGTGTATCATAATGCTTACCATTATTGCCAAAAGCAGCACTAGTAAACTGACTATACATACCACAGGTCATAACCACATTAATCCCTTGATTCTTAGCAACGTTACCGATTTGTTCATGATGTTCCTTGGTATATACACCAAGTTCACCCAAATCTCCAAGAACTAAAATTTTAATACCAATACGTTTAGATAACACAGTAATTGCTGCTAATACTGAATATAAATTTGCATTATAAGTATCATCAATCACATTCGTGTCGTTTTTACCAACCAAAAACATCATGCGTCTTTTAACACCATAAAATTGCATCAGTCCTGATTGAATATTATTTATATTAATATCTAAGGCGGAACAACATGCAGCTGCTGCTAAAGCATTATTAATTGTATGTTCTCCCGGGACATGTAAATTAATTTGACAATGCGCTATTGGGGTTTGTAATTCAAAAGTAGCACAACCATCATCATTAAACATAATATTTTTCGCATATATATCAGTATGTTGTTTCTTGGCTGAAAAACGCAAAACTTTTTTATTTTTTAAACTATCATTCCAAAAATTTGCATACTCATCATCATCATTAATAATGGCAGTACCATTTGGTAATAATTCCTGATAAATTTCCCCCTTAGCTGCAGCAACACCAGAAATAGAACCAAACCCTGCGATATGTGCCGGTCCAATATTATTAATTAAAGCAACATGCGGTTGCACGATAGCGGCTGTATGTGCAATTTCACCAGCATGATTTGCTCCTAATTCAAAAACCGCATATTTTTGTTCCGTGGTCATCTGCATCATATTTAAAGGCACACCAATATGATTATTAAAATTTCCATAAGACGCATATGCTGGCTGAGGTAAGATCTTGGCAATCATTTCTTTTACTGTAGTTTTACCATTACTACCGGTTAATGCGATAACTTTACTATTTAAAGTCTGACGATAATAGGTGGCTAAAATTGTTAAAGCTCCTAATGTTGAGACTACCTGTAATTGTGGTTGCGTAATATTTGCAAAAGTTTTTTCACAAATTATAGCAATGGCACCATTATTGATGGCCTCATTCATAAAATCATGACCATCAAATCTAGTGCCACGTATTGCTACAAAGATATCACCTGGTTGAATTTGACGACTATCAATTTTAATAGCTTTAACATCACCTGCAATAAGCAAATCACAATGTAAAATTTGAGAGATTTGTTTTAATGTTAGCATTATTGCGTTTTTATATTAATAAATAAAACTTATTATATTACATAATTTTATTACTAGCTAAGTATTTTAAATCACCAGACTACCACTGCTCACCATTGTTTAATCATTTTAATTTTTTATTGAAAATATAATCTATAATAAATGTAAGTAGATTTTTAATTATACAGTAATGAGGAATTAAGATATGGAAATGCATGAAGAAGAAAAACATACTGTATGGCTTGGAAACAACAGTATCCGTAATGAATATTTACAAAAAATAGTCAATGAATTAAGAGGGAATCCTCAATACAAAACCACAATATGGTTATCAAGAGAGCCAACAAATGATGAGATTAATTTTTTAAAAACGGCAGCAAATAATCAAAATGTTGACTTCGATAATAGAATTTCTTTTAAACATATCGATAAAGATTTAACTGATGCTATTAATGCAATGGATAATAATAATCATATTAATGGTAATGCAGTAGAAATTGATCAAAAAACTATTACACAAGATAAAGTTGGAGTTGGCTATTTATGTAAAATACTAGCCGATGCCGAACTAAAGGCTGGAAATTATGCATTTGCTTCCAATATTTATAAAGAAATCATTGGTTATGTCGGTGGAAATTCTAAAAAAGCTGTTTTAGTCTGTGATATGGGCGTAGTATTTAATGGTAAAGATGCTAATAGCAGCATACCAGATCTACCTAATATACAACAGATATTAGAGCAATCTCCATATCACAATATTTTTATGAATAACGGCCAGACTCCTGCATTTATTACACAACCTGGTTATATGAATATTTTAAATCCACAACAAACAAAAAACCAAACTCTATTTGAAAAATTAAACATCATAGAACATTATTGTCGAAATATAAATTATGAAAAAATTTATCAAAAAATTGAACAAACAGAATTAACAGGAATTCGCACTCTCAATGGAGTGTTGGGATACGAATACAGTACTCAGAAAGATCCCGATCTGATACCTCCACAAACTTATGGTGAAGCTCGCCTACTCATAGAATCTCATATTCAAAAACGCGATGAATTCATGTATCATCCTGCGCATATGCTGCATCAAATCGCCAATAAAAAATTCGCCAATCTTGAATATACTGCAAAAACATGCGCCAATATAATTGTATTGTCACCAAATGAAACTTTTAAAAATTTTTTCAGTAGTCATTATCAACAACCTAATACATTATATATAATTAAACCCAAAGATCAAGACGTGCTACTTTATCAACAATACAATGATCGTTGTAAATTAGAATCTGAAGATTCTATTTCATTAAATGATTTACATGGCATTTCTTTTGAAACATTGATGACGGCACCAATAACATTGATCAGTGATGAGAAATTTAAAAAAGCAATTCAAATCGAAGTTATGAAAAATTTGATGGCTCCTAATTTAAATACAAGAATTGAGAGATTAATTGCCTTTCCTCAAGCTTGCGGAGATGCATCATATTCTACGAATACTGACCAACAGCAGATAAAAAATGTCGGAATAAATATAAACAGTAACCACCCACAACGTAACTTGTCTTGGAATTACGATAAAAAACAGATTGATAAGGTTATAACTGATAAGAATAAAAAGCCACTAGCAACAAAATCTAAAACAACAGATGATTTGGCCAGCCAAAAAGAAAATTTGACTAAAACTTTTAAAAAATCTATAAAAGGAGCAAAACGCAGCGTTGATAATGAAGGTCTGGAGTCAATGCCTAAATTCAAAAAAAATACTAAATAATTTTACGATGCGCCAATGCAATAGCTTGTTGAATATTACGTGCAATTTTAGAGTTTGAATCCACTAAAGATAGTAATTTTTCCCAATAAAAAATTGCCAATTTATTATTATGATTTTTATATGCGCTAATAGCGGCAATAGCTAATGCATCCGGTTGTCGCTGATTATGTTGTAAAATTAGTTGTAATAAATTTGATATTTTTGCATTTTGTTGTTGCTTATTTTGATCCCATAACGTTAATAAATATTGTACTGCATATTTTTCATAATTTGGTTGTAATTTATAAGAATGCTGAAATGCATTAACGGCTAATTTAAATTGATTTTGGCTGCTATATAATTTACCTAATAAGTACCAACCATAAGCACTTGATGGTTCCTTTGATAACTGTGCTTGTAATCGTTGAATTAATTTTTGTGGGTTTTTAAATTTTATTAATAATTGCTGAGCATGTTGTTCGATGAATTGTTTTTTATAATATTGATTAATTAATTTCAAACCACCAAAACACCAATAAAAACATAAAATAACCAATACGAATGCTAATTGCCAGATAAATAATTTGATATTACGTTTCAATGCATATAATACTATACATTCAGCAATTATTAATAATATTCCCAAACAAGTTAGCAATTCGAATTTATACATATTTATAATTAATGTGATAAAAAATCAATAAACCCAATATTATAAATAATATTGGTGCCAGCCATAAAAAAATACTCATACCGCGCATAGGTGGTTTAAATAAAATAAAATCACCATAACGTTGCTGTAAATATTGCATAATTTCAGTATCACTATGTCCAACTTTAATCAATTTATACACTTGTAAACGTAAATTTTTAGCTAGAGGAGCATTAGAATCTGCAAGATTTTGATTTTGACATACTAAACAACGTAATTCTTTCAATAAAGAATTAAATTGTGCTGATTGTCTAACATAAGTAAACTGGTATAAATCATCAGCATAAGTCATGGTTGCAAACAACAAAATGAATATGTATTTTATCATAATGATGCAATCTTGGTCAAAAAATATTTGCGCCAAATTTTTGCATTTAATATTCCTGCATATCGATATAAAATCACACCACTGGCATCAATCAAATAAGTTTCAGGTACTCCATAAACACCTAAATCAATGCCGACATCGCCTTCACTATCAACAAGAACCATATGATAAGGATTACCCCATTTTTTTAACCATCTTTGCGCACTGTTACTATTGTCTTGATAATTTAAACCATAAATTTTTATACCTTGTTGAGCTAAATGCAATAAAAACACTTGCTCCTGTCGACAAGATGTACACCAACTTGCCCAAACATTTAATAAAAACCATTTTCCTCGCCATGACTGTGAATTTAACGTTTGTGCTGATTTTCCTAAAATTGGTAAAATAAATTTTGGTAATTCTTTGCCAAGATGCACTGATTGTAAAACTCGCGGATCTTTGTTTAATCCTAAACATAGAAATCCAATCAAAATAACAAAAATTAATAAAGGGATGATATACCAAAATTTTATAATTAATTTCACAATATTAACGCCTCCAGGGACGGTGATTCATAATGGCTAATATCCCGCCAAAGAAAATTAAAAATCCGCCGCACCAAATCCATCTAATAAATGGTTTAAAATATATCCGCACTGACCATGACTGGCCATCTAAAGGTTCACCTAAAGCAATATATAAATCACGAAACGGCGTAATATCAATAGCAGCTTCCGTCATTACCATTTTACTAATATTATAAATTCTTTTTTCAGGATAAATATGATGTATCACATGATAATATTGAACAAGAAAATGTCCTCTAACACCATGATAATTTTGTGAATTTATATTGCTTTCATTAACAAATGTTACAACATAATTCAAGAATTTCTCACTTTGACCTGGTGCTAATTTGATGTCACGTTGGATACCGTAACCGGCAGATAATGCAATACCTATAATCATAATTGGAATACCACAATGTGCTATAATCATTCCCCATGTAGAAGATTTAACTTTTAATATCCCAACATTATAAATGCGCACTGTCATAAAGATGATGGCGCTCGCCAATACCCACAAAGATAAAGTTACAGCAATTAATGTATATACATTAATAAATCCACCAAAAATTTTCAAATTCACAGCAGTAGCAACTAAGCAAGCTATCAATCCTATGCCTAAAAATACAGTGCGATTGTTTACAAAACCACGCTGCCAATTTACGTGAATTCCCAAAGACATTAAAATTAATATTGGTAATACTATTGGCGTAATAACAGTATTAAAATATGGAGCACCGACTGATAATTTACCCAAACCTAAGCCATCAATTAATAACGGATAGACAGTACCTAATAAAATTGTTAGCATAATCACAATGAATAAAATTGTTTCTAAAAGTAATGCATTTTCACGTGATAGCCAAGAAAACCCTGATAGTTGCTTAAATTTCATAGTGACTGATTTAATTCGACAAGCAAATAATAATAATCCACCACCAATGATTATCATTAAAAAACCTAAAATATAAATACCACGACTAGGATCACTTGCAAATGCATGCACAGATGTTAAAACACCTGAGCGCACTAAAAATGTGCCAATTAAACTTAAAGAAAAAGCTATTATTGCTAATAATAACGTCCAGTCAACAAAATGATTACGTTTTTCGCTCACTATTAACGAGTGAATTAATGCTGTACCAACTAACCAGGGCATTAATGATGCATTTTCTACCGGATCCCAAAACCAAAAGCCACCCCACCCTAATTCACGATACGCCCACCAACTACCTAGAGTAATACCAATAGTTAAACAACACCAAGGCATTAATACCCATGGTCTTAGCCAACGCATCCACTGCGATTGAATTTGCCCCAACCACAAAATGGTCATAGCAAAAGCAAATGTAATGGCAAAACCCACATAACCTACATATAACAATGGCGGATGAAATAGAAATCCTAAATCTTGTAACAATGGATTTAAATCTTTACCATGAGTATTTAATATTGTAAATTGTCGTAAAAAGGGGTTAGAAGTAATAATTAAAAATAATAAAAAACCAATATTTAAAATTCCTAAAATTATTAATATACGTGTTAATAACAATTTCGGTAGTTGATGTTTGCTAAAACAATATAGCATCGTTGTCCAACAACTTAAAATTAATACCCATAATAACATTGAGCCTTCATGTCCGCCCCATACAGCACACATCTTATAAAACCATGGCAAATCCACACTAGAATTCATTAAAACATAAATGACAGTAAAATCATTCTTTATAAAACATATAGTTAAACTAATATAAGTGATAATTAAAAATAAAAACTGCCCATAAATAAAAAATGGAACAGTATTAATCAAAGAAATTTGACGACGATACAAACCAATACTAGGAACAATAACTAATAATAATGCAAACATCAAAGACAGGATTAAAGCAAATATACCGATTTCAGCAAACATTTTTTAATAACCTTATGTCATTCAATTTTTTTTATAATATTACGTATTTCAGGTGGCATATAATTAGCATCATGCTTAGCTAAAACTTCAAGAGCATGAAATGTATGATTAGTCTTTAAATAACCAGTGACTACGACACCCTGCCCATCACGAAATAAATCCGGTAAAATACCGCGATAAGCGACCATTATTGTATGCTTAAAATCAGTTAATTTAAATTTTACAGTTAATTTATCTATGGTACTACGGAGTACACTATGTTTAACTACCATGCCACCAACACGAATTATATGCGCATTCATTGGTGATGTTTGTAATTGTGTTGGTGTATAAAACAAACTAATATTTTGTCGTAATGCATACATAATTAAACTAACTACAATAATTATCACCAATAAACTAGCAATGATTGCAAGCACTCTGCGTTTACGTATGTTATGCATTATATTTTAATTGATTGCTTTAATTGTTTAATGATTTTTTTTTGTTTTAAAAAAACAGCTAATATATTGGTAATTAATACTAAAATAACTAAGCTATACGCAGAAAAAATATATACAAAATATTTACCCATGCAATTTATTCCTAATTATAGTTTTAACCCATCGTTGTTTTGATTCATGCAATAATAACATTATATTAGTATGATAAATGATTAACCAAACAGTATATAATAAAAAACCTAATATATTAATGATTAGTGGATATAACATTACAATCGCAATTTTTGGTTTAGCAAATAAAGCTATAGTTGCGCCTTGATGTAATGTATTCCACCAATATACAGAATAATGAATAATTGGTAAATCCACTAATCCCACTAATGTTAAAATTGCAATGATTTTATCACCTTGAACATAATTATTAAAAGATTGTTTCACAGCTAAAATTGCTACATAAATTAATAATAAAATTAACTCAGCTGTCAAACGTGCATCCCAAATCCACCAGGTACCCCACATGGGCTTACCCCAAATACTACCAGTCAATAAGGCTAAAAATGTCATAACCGCACCGATTTGCGCGACTATATTAATCATTAATCCAGCAATTTTTATACGCCAAACAATTAATAATATAGCTAACAAACTCATAAAAACATACAAACTAATAGACAAAAATGCCGCGGGCACATGGAGATAAATAATTCTAAACGCATCTCCTTGTTGATAATCAGCTGGAGCAATAAATAATCCCCAATAGATACCAATACTCAAACATAAAGCAGCACCAATGCCTAGCAGCAATAGCCATGATTGTGTGCGTTCGTAAAAAAATCTTGCTGAAGCAAATTGATGTAAATATTTATACATATAGAGCTCACTAACTTGTAACAGTTATTTTACATCCGCCTCTAAGATAACATTTTTTTTATTAAATTTCTTCAATAATATCAAATTTTAGAGTATCATTATCTCAATAATTGTATTATTGGTTAATAATTATTGCAATATTTATTATAAAGTCACAGGATTATACCAAATATGAGAAAAATAGCCTACTTTTGGCGAACAGGCTTATGGAGTTTATGTAGTTTAAGTTTTTTATTAATTACAGTGTTAATTTTTATATATTGCTACATGACGAAACAATTACCTGATGTACAATTATTAAAAAATGTTAAACTACAAGTACCATTACGCATATATACTCAAGATAATAAATTAATTCAAGAGTATGGTGAAAAAAAACGTATACCAATTGCATATGATCAAATTCCACTGCAGTTAATTCATGCAATTTTAGCTACTGAAGATCAAAGATTTTTTGAACATTCAGGTGTTGATATTTTAGGATTAGGCCGGGCAACTTTACGTATGTTAAAAACCGGGACAAGATCACAAGGTGGTAGCACAATTACGATGCAAGTTGCACGTAACTTTTTTCTAACTAGGAAAAAAACTTTTCTACGTAAAATCAATGAAATATTATTAGCTATCAAAATTGATCAGCAATTAAGTAAAGAGAAAATCTTAGAATTATATTTAAATAAAATTTATTTAGGCAATAGAGCTTATGGTATTGGCGCTGCTGCAGAAGTTTATTATGGTAAATCCTTACAACAACTTTCTATTGCTGAATTAGCTATGCTTGCTGGATTACCTCAAGCACCATCTACACAAAATCCAATTATTAATCCATTAGCCGCACAAAAACGTCGCGATCATGTCTTAGAAAGAATGCTAGAAGAACATTATATTAATAACAGTGAGTATACTCAAGCCATCAAAGAACCAATTACAGCCCAATTTCATGAAACTCCTGTAAAAGTTAATGCACCATATGTAGCGGAAATGGTGCGTGAGTCCCTATATAATAATTATGGTGAAGCTGCTTACACTAAAGGTTATAAAGTTTACACCACAATAGA
>CAXNCW010000007.1:0-11605 GCA_964200955.1 Legionellaceae bacterium | reverse complement strand
GGCGGATGAAAATTGGCATAACCAGCTCTGAGATTAATATAGAAATCTTTGTTTAATACTGGTGAAAAGTCAATCACACCTTGATTTGCAGTAGTACCAAAGCGAGTAGCATCATTCATTGCAATGGCAGCTGGCCCCCACGGAGTATTATAAGTATAAAACAGAGTTGTGTATTGCCAGACGTTGTCGAGTCCAGACACATAATCTACTTCGGTATTGATGCCAATTTCATTAAGGCCATAAGTTAGATGTGGATTGAGAATGGTAACTTGTTGTAATTGATCTTTGAGAAATTTATGATTTTTAGGTCTTTTTAATAGTTCTTTGCTCAGATCCGCAGCACGCGCATATTGGTGTTCCATAAAATATACAGTAACTTGACGAGATAAAATATCTGGATCATTAGGGTATAGATATAGTGCTCGTTGAATTAATTGCGATGCAACAACATCATTTTTCTGTTCTAATTCGTAATCAATTGCATTTAAATGTGCTTGTTTATTTAGCTGAATGAGTATGGCGTTATAATCCATCTTACTTGGTGTGGTATTGATATAGTTGTTGCCAACTGCAATTGCTTGATTAAGTTTATGCTGAGTACGCAAACTTTGTATTTGTTTCAATGGTGAAGGTGACATTGCATTGGCGATATTGTATGCAGCTAGTAACATCCATACAATGGTCCATGCCAAAATTAATGACTTTATTATTAATTGCATTATTATTGAAGATCATTAAATTAATCATGTTAGCAAGTATGTAGATCATTGTATATCTACTTTTCCCCTTATGTCAGGATAGTTGTCGCCTCACAACGTAAATAATGATTGACACTCATTATAAAATATGGACATACTTTTAATTATGCTATATGTACCGGTATTTGATGTTAAATTAGGAGCTCATTATAACCAATGAACATCAAGACTGAATTATGCAGCTTACCTATTTAGGTCATGCTGGATTTTGTATTGAAACGCAAAAAGCTTTGCTAATTATGGATCCATGGTTGTCGTCGCATGGTGCTTTTGATGCCGCTTGGTTTCAATACCCTAAAAATCATGATTTCGCCAATTATGTACAGCAATTATTATCCTGTAGTAAAAAAGACAATTATATTTATATTAGTCATGAACATCGTGATCATTTTGATATCGATTTTTTACAATCATTAAGTATTAGAAATTTTACATTTTTGTTAGCTGATTTTTCTTATCCAAGTATCAAAATGGAATTAGAAAATTTGCATTATGTGTGCCAAAAAATTATTTTATTGAAGGATAATGAACCTTTGTATTTACAAGATACTGAAATTAGGTTATTTCTTGTGGATACGGAATTGAATTGCGATTCAGCTATTTTGATTAAACATGAATCGTATAGCTTTTTAAATTTAAATGATTGTAAAATTTATGATCGCCTACCAAATATCGTGCATGAGCATGGTAATGTTGATATTCTTACAGCACAATTTTCTGGTGCTAGTTGGCATCCAACCTGTTATCAAATGCCATTGGCTCAATACGAAGAAATATGTATTAATAAAATAACCAACAAATTCTCAACAATAGCTAATGTAATTCAATCTATTCAACCAAAGATCTACTTTCCATCAGCAGGACCTGTCTGTTTCTTAGATCCTTTGTTGCAGCATATTCACTTGCAGCCTATCAATGCTTATCCGCGAGCGCCACAATTACTCGCGTATTTGCGAAAATATCACCATGATTTATTGTCAACTACTCAATATTTAGAGATCTTTCCTGGAGATAAAATCAATTTTGCGACGTTAATTTTACAACAATCTCTAATCAATAGGGTTGCAGAAGAAAATTTTTCACAATATTTAATAAACTATGCGCAAGAATATACGGAATTATTTAGTCAACGCACACAAGAAAATCAATGTATTGATTCGCAAGATGTTTTCGCTCAATTATATATCGCCTTAGAGCATAAGGTTGCGCAATTAACCGCATTAAATCAACAGGTAAAAACTTTATTGTATTGGCAATTGGAAGAAATACCAGAAAAAATGATTTGTGTTGACTTAGCGAATAAATGTTTGAAAATTAGTAATACTATTGCCGATATTAACAATTATTATCGTATTACTACAGCTGCTTGGCAAGTTAATAAAGTATTAAATGGCGCAATTACTTGGTCTGATTTTGCATTATTATTGCGTGTAACTATAGAGCGTGTGCCTGATGTTTACGATACTATATTGCATGGATTTCTAATTTTAGATATTAATAAAATTCGTTCGTTTTGTAAAAAAATGGCAAGTATTGATGCGCAGACTGAGCGTATTACTATTGCAGTGCATGGTAAACAATATTCCATAGCACGTTATTGTCCACATCAAGGAGCCGATTTGAGTCAAGGGTATTTAGATGGCTCATGTTGGGTGTGTCCTGTGCATCAGTGGCGTTTTGATCTGAATCATTCTGGACAATGTACAAAAAATTTAACAACTATTAATAGTATTAGAGTTTTTGCATAACCTCTATTGAATCCGTACCTTATAATTTTAATTTAATGGAAGAATCATGCATGTATTGATAACTGGTGGCGCTGGTTTTATTGGATCTCATCTTGTGGAATATTATTTATCACAACAGCATACAGTGCATGTGATTGATAATTTTAGTACGGGCATCATAGAAAATTTACAAGAATTTCAGCAAAATCAAAATTTTTCTATTACGCACGCTGATATTCTTACCTATTCTGAATTGGATTTTTTAGTAGCTCAAGCTGATTGTATTTATCATATGGCAGCTGTAGTTGGGGTATTGCGTGTGATTGCTAATGAGCAAGATCTTCTAGAGACCAATATTCTGGGAACTGAGCGTTTGTTACGCGCAGCCAAGATCTCTACAAAAAAACCGCGAATTTTGTTAGCTTCAACTTCTGAAGTTTATGGTGAATCTGAGCATGGTGTGTCACCTGAAACTGATAGTTTAATAATTGGGAAAGGTAAAAAAAATTGCGCTGCTTATGTGGTTAGTAAAATTGCATTGGAATACTTTAGTTTGGCTTATTATAAGAATTATGGCTTACCCATTACTGTGTTACGAATTTTTAATACTATTGGGCCACGTCAATTAGGACATTATGGAATGGTTGTGCCAAGGTTTATTCAGTATGCACTTAATCAACAACCGATCTTAGTGCATGGTACCGGTGTACAAACACGAAGTTTTTGTGATGTACGTGATTTGGTGATAATTATGGATCGTTTAGTCACATCAAGTGCTGCAATTGGTCAAATTTTAAATATTGGTCAAGATCAAGAAGTGAGTATTAATGCTTTAGCATTATTAGTTAAAGAGTTAACTAATAGTGCTTCAGAAATTCAACATATTACTTATGAGCAAGTGTATGGTGAAGGTTTTACCGATTGTATGGCACGGCGACCTGATTTAACCAAATTACAAAATATTATTAATTATGCTTATCAGTGGGATTTAAAAACAACATTGATGAATTTGATTTAATAATAATAGTGAAAAAAAATCATGGATAATTTTTTTGCATTTGTAAAAATACTTGCAAATATACAATTTGCGATTGTAGTGATATTAATATTGTTGGCGTATAGTGTTAAAATTTATTTTTATTATAAAATGAAGTACCGTATTAAAATGCAACAGCAATTGCGAGTGTTGTTGTTGAATTGTCAAGAAGGCATCATTGAGTTGTCACCAAAATTATATCGATTGTTTTGTAAAGATATGTATTTTATAGTGAATATTCTTAATGAAAGTAATAATATCCGTTTTTGTCAATATATTTTGCATGATCTTTTACTTCCTCAAGCCCGTAAGTCTGCTTTAGCCAAACAATGGATAAAACGTTATCTATATTGTTACGTGTTATCGAGCTATGTTAATCAACGAGATAAAATGGTAGATCAAAATGCTGTGCTGATTAGCGCAGCTGATGAAATTATACTCTATAATCTCATTGATGATCCGCGGCCACTAATAGCAATTAATGCCGCTAAATTAGCATTACAATGTGCTTCGCAAAAACTTGTGAACCATGTGATTGAGGTTGGCTCAGCGGGACGCCGTGTGCAACAAGAATTTTATGCACATATTAGCATTGGTGCGCAGCAAGGTACGGGTGCTTTAATTATGCAGCGCTTGCAATATGAACCTGAACCTTATGTGCGGATATTTTGTTATCGTTTATTGAATCAATTGCCATATTACGAAGAAAATACGGCAATGTTGCAGATGGATTTGGCATCAGATCATTTGGATTTGCAATTAACAGTACTAGCCTACTGTCAATATATTCATTATTCAGAATTGCATCAATGTCTATTAATTTTATTAAAAGATCCACGTTGGGAAATACGTGCGCGGGCGGTTAAATTACTTGGAACAGAAGCAAACATGAAGTTTATTCAAGAGATAGAGCTGAGTTTGCGTGATAGTGTGTGGTGGGTAAGAATTAATGCGGCTGAAGCTTTAGCAAAATTAGGTGAGGCAGGGGTGGTAATTTTAAAAAAACAAAATTCTGATGAAGATCAATATGCTTATGATGCCGCGTCATTAGTATTATCAACTTTAATGAATAAATCATGAATAATTTACTGAGTATTATTCATGGTATTTGTTTTATTATTCTGATTTATTTTACCATATTATGGAGCGGCTATTTAATATTTTTATTATGTACCTTTAAAACGATTATACGTAAATATTATGAAGCTAAATTCAATGATATTATGGGTAATGTGCAGCATCAATTTATGGTGCCAATTACTATTATTATACCAGCTTATAATGAATTACTACGTATTGAGAATGTTATTACGGCTATATTGAATACACGGTATCCAAATATTCATATTGTAATAGTTAATGACGGATCCATTGATACAATGTTGCAATTTCTTATTGATAAATATCAATTGGTACAAATTCCTGCGGCATTTAACATGAGTTTAGTCACTGCTCGTGTGAATGCATATTATGAATCCAAAATTATTAAAAATTTTCGTGTTGTTGATAAGGAACATAGTCCGTTTTTAAATTCAGGAGCTGATAGTATTAACGCTGGATTAAATATTTGCTGTACACCAATTTATTTAACAGTTGATGCTGATACCATATTGGAACCAGATGCCTTATCGCAAATTTTATTTGTTTATTTGACTAATCCTCATTGTATAGCTGTTGGTGGTGCTATTTATGTTCCTGATCCAGCAAAAATTCAAAATGGGAAAATAACTTCAACAAATATTCCGTTAAATTTTATACTAGGAGTTCAAGTTGTTGAATATTTGAGATCGTTTTTATATGGTAGGGAAGGTTGGAGTCTTTTTGGTGGCGTATTTTGTCATCCTGGTGCATTTAGTTTATTAGAAACAGAGGTTGTTAAACAGGTTGGCGGTTATGATGCGTATAATTTTTCTTATGATGCAGAAATTATTATTAAGTTACATCAGTATATGTTGCAAAAGCATTATCCTTATTCGGTAGTGTATGCCCCAAGTGCTATTAGTTGGTCTGAAGAGCCGCGAACAATTCGTGGTTTATGGCGTCAACGTAGTTATTGGCAGCGGGGGCTATTACGTTGCATCGCATTACATAAACAAATGATTTTTAATCCACGTTATGGCATTACTGGTTTATTCGCTTTTCCTATTTTTATCTTATTTGAAATTCTTGGTCCTATTATTGAAAGTTTTTCTTATATTATGGTATTAATATTATTTGGTTTAAATTTATTACACTATGTTAATATGATGTGGTTAGTGTTCCTGGCTTGGGGATATATGATGTCTATTACTATGTTATGTATGCTGCTAAGTATGATAACTTATAATCAATATTATCGTAAAATGGATATTGTGCATTTCTTTGTCTTGACTACCATAGATATGTTATTTTATAGACAATTACGTGCGTTTTGTGCTTTATATGCTTTTGGGAAGTATTTGCTGAATCGGTTACGCGGTAAGCCTATTTAATAATAAAGAAAAAGTAACTTGCCATTAAAGTTCTAAGAGAGACTTTTGATGTTCATGCTGTGGTTAAAGAATGCAAAATTATTTTTACCGTGTGCTTTAACATAATACATAGCTGTATCAGCTTTTTCAATTAAGAGTTCTGTGCCATCTTCAGGATATATTGCAATCCCAATGCTGCAACTTAAGAGAAGGTTTTTATTGGCTATATCAACTCCAGTTTTTGCACAGTGAATAATTTTTTTTACAATATAAATTAAATCTTTTTTATTTTTAATCCTGGTTAAAATTAAAGCAAATTCATCACCGCCAACACGTGCTAATGTATCATTATGACGTATACATTTTTTTGTATATTCAGCAACACTACGTAATACCAGATCACCTATAGTATGACCTTGTGTATCGTTAATTTGTTTAAAATTATCCAAATCTAAAAATAAAACAGCTATAAGATAATTTTGTTGCTTCGCTAGGTTAATTGCTTGTGTTAAACGTTTTTCAAATAATTGCCGATTAATTAAACCGGTTAATGAATCATGTTCAGCGAGGTATCTGATTTTATTTTCAAGTTGTTGTTGTAATGTCGCCAACATTGTTTTATTAGAGTTCTCTGCTGTTTTACGTTTAGTAATATCTTGGATGATACCGAATATTATCGTCTCAATGTGTGATTTTGTAGTTTGACAAAATCCTTGAATCCAGCGCAGTTCTGAAGCATTTTTGGGGGAAATGCGGCATTCAAACTGCCATGATGCAGATTTTATGCGTACTGAGTGAAACTCATGATTAATTTTTTCTCGATCATGGGGGTGAATATGCGATAAAAATAGATCATAGCATCTATCAGGTATTAATGATTGATAACCAAAAATTTGATCGTATAATAAATTAGATTCTATATGACCTGTGCTTAAATTTAATCTCCAAAAAGCAAAACCTGCCATTTTTAAACATTCTGAAAGTTCTAATTGGATGTCATTGTTTTTTGTCATGTTAAAATTTATAAATTCCAATAAATTAAATTTTTCAATTCTGCTGCTTGCTCTACAAATAAATTAGGAATATCCATGAGTATTACATTGGTATTACCGGTTTTTATAATTTGCGCTAATCCTAAATCACGATAAAAATCATGTCCAACTGCAATGATGATTACTGATAAATTTTTCAGCTTGCCAATATTTGTTAATTGAATGTCAGGAGCATTAATATTTGTAGCGATAGGATCGTGTAGTTGGCAGGTGAATGTATAAGATAATAATTCTTTATAAAGTTTTAATGCAAGACTATTGCGCAAATCGAGAACATTTTCTTTATATGTAATCCCAAGTAGACCGATATTTAAATTTTTTGTATCTATCTGGTAAGTAATCAATAATTTTAATAGTGATTGAATTATAAAGTGAGTCATGTCATCATTGATTCTACGTGCGGTTAATATTAAATCAGGTTGCACTCCATGCCGTTTAGCTTCAAATGCAAGATAATGTGGATCTATTGAAATACAGTGGCCGCCGACAAATCCTGGTTTAAATGGGATAAATCCCAATTTTGTTTTAGCGCCATCAATCACATTATACATATTGATATTTAGCGCATGCATAATTTTTGCAAACTCATTCATT
This sequence comes from Legionellaceae bacterium, assembly GCA_964200955.1. Lineage (GTDB taxonomy): Bacteria > Pseudomonadota > Gammaproteobacteria > Legionellales > Legionellaceae > CAXNCW01. Next base: position 3,988 of record CAXNCW010000007.1, on the reverse strand, counting down.
AATGCAATATTGACGTCTCTTTGAGTATTTTCTAATAATTTAATTGCTTCGGCTGTACGTATATTTAACACTGGATAGACTACATTACAAATAGTTGCATATATATCTTGAATTTTTTTTAATGTTTTTTGATCTTGAGCTGAGATAATTTTCGTGATGGTTGTTAATGAGTGTTCTTTATCTCCAGGACTGATACGTTCGGGAGAGTATCCTATAAAAAAATCTTTACCAACTTTGAGTCGGCTCGATTTTTCTAAAATTGGCACACAAATTGCTTCGGTTGTGCCAGGATACACTGTGGATTCAAAAACGATAATATCGTTTTTCTTAATGATAGTTGCGAGAGATTCGGTTGCAGCAATTAGTGGCTTAAGATTTGGAGTTTCATAAAAATATGCAGGCGTTGCAACTGATACAGTATAAAAATTAGCCTGTTTGATATCTGCAATACGATTGGTGAATACTAAATTGTCTTTGGTTGCGGCTAATTCATCGATATTAAACAAATTATTATAATCAACACCATTACATAAAGTTTGAATACGTTTAGCATTGATATCATAACCTAATACATGATAGTGCTTGCTAAAAGCTACGGCTAAACTTAAGCCAACATATCCTAGTCCAATAATTGCAATATAGTTATTATTGTTATTATTCATGATAGGTATGATTCGTAATATTCTTAATAAATTCTAGTAATTTTATTTCAGAAAGTGAGTGACTGAAATAAAAACCCTGGGCTTCATCACATTGGTGGCGTTGTAAAAATTGATATTGTGCCACATTAGTAACGCCTTCAGCTGTTACTGCAATCTTTAAAGCTGAAGCCATTGACAAAATTGCAGAAACAATGGCGGTTGAATAAATATTGGTTGGTAAACCCTCAACAAATAATTTATCAATTTTGATGTTATTTATAGCAAAAATTTTTAAATATCTGAGTGAAGAATATTCCATACCAAAATCATCTATAGATAATTGCACCCCAATATTATGTAATTTTTGTAATAAATGTTGTGTGTGTATGGTTTGATTTAAGAGACTTCTTTCAGTAATTTCAATACGAATTAAATTGCTTTGTAATGAGTAGGTATTTATTTTTTCTTCTAAATAATTAATTTGTTCAAGATTTATTTGTGAGGGTGAAAAATTAATAGACATAAATAATGGTTGCGAATAATATTGCTTTAATTTTACAATTTGTTGTAAAGATGCATCAATTACTAATTTACCGATAATATCCATTACTTGAAATTTCTCTGCATCAGATAAAAAAGTCTCAGGATACTTGAGTTCACCATCAACAGTAATCCAGCGTAATAAAGCTTCAAGACCTATGAGTTGACGATTAGCAACATTGATAATTGGTTGATAATATATTACAAATTCTTCGTTTGTGATTGCAGTATGTAATGCTTGCTCTAATGCCAGGCTATTTTGAAATTGTATGATTTTTATATAGCGGTCAAATTGATAGCGATTTCCACCAATAGATTTGGCCTGATACATGGCTATTTCAGCGTTTTTTAATAAATTTTCCACAGTATTATCCTCATGATAATTAAGACTGATACTGATACCAATACTAGCGGTTAAATATAATGAAGCTGTTGTAGTTGTAGTTATAGTAGTAGTTGTGGGTCGTTTGATAGCATCAAGAATTTTTTGTGCAAATGTTATAATTTGTTGTTGTTTTTGTAGTTCGTTAGAGACTAAGACATAGTCTTGACTACCAATTTGTGCTATATAGTCATTAGGATGAATTAAAGATTGTAAGTGATGAGCGATTTTTTGTAAAATTTGATCGCCAATTTTATATCCATAACCAAAATTAATTTTTTTAAAATTATCTAAGCTAATAAATAATAAAGTAATTTGCTGTGATTGGGGAATAATTTTATCAATTACTTCTTGCAAAGCATTCAGTAGTATATATTTACTATAAAAAACAGGTAATGTATATGGTACTGGGTGCTGTTTGGTATTGGAATTATTCTTCATTGCATCTCCATACGTCATATTAACAGCGTGTGTTGCAATACCGCGCACTACAATAAAAATATTCGTTATTATCTATCATTGCTTTAATGTAACTGATTGTCAATGGTAAAGAGTACGAATGAAGTGACAGTAACTTGTGATGGTATTAAGGCGACAAATAGAGACAAAAGATAGTTGTTGTGTTGATTATAATCCATAATAACGTGGGTTTTCTTGTTGAATATTTAGCACTTTTTTTTGGTTTTCAAGAAATTCGTTTTTATCTTTAGATGTAATGTCATTTAATTTTCCGTTTACGCAGCAATTATAATGATTGTGTGTGAATGTTTCTGAATTTTTCCATAATGTTTCAAATTCGGCTAATTTTTTGAAGTTTATTTTGCCATCTTTTATGTCGTTATAAAATTCTTGCATAAAGTTTTTGAGAATAGGTTCCTTAATGTTTGCAATCTCTTCTTCTGATAAATTAATATTCGCATAATTTTGAATGAAATTAGATAATTCCTCATCTGCAGAATGCCTTAATAAACTGAATATAGATTCAATTTTATTTTCAATACTTAAAAGTTCATTACCAAATAAAGATTTTTTTTCTGTTAATTTTTTTTTGCTATATTCTATGTAAGTTGGATCGGGTTTTTTGAGTAACACTCCATTTTGGATTCCTTCTTGGATTTTGCAAATGGCTTCTGTTTTTATATCTATTTCATTTTTAATGATTTTTAGATGTTTTTTAAATTTTTTCATAGTTTGCTGCCAATCTTTGGGATTGTCTTTTATTTGTTGTTGCTCTTGTTGAGGGTGATTAAAATTAACTATTTGTGTTGCATTTAGACCATTTTCTAGCATGAGTTTATAAAATTCATTAATTGATTCTATAGAATTAATATTTTGATCAAATGCCATTAATAATTTTTTATGCTCCGGATTATTGGTATCTAACTTGAATTTCAATATAAAATGTGCTCTGCTAAAATTTATTGCTAATTGCTCTGTATTTGCCGGCTCCATGGTTTGTAATAATCCTGATTTTGTGCTGTTTAATTGATTTTTTAATGGTTCCGGGAGTTGTTCAAATAATTTTTCATTTATTACTGAAATATTATTTAATGTTTTGCTTTGTATTGATCCATCAGATTTTTCGATCGCGTATATAGAATCTTTTGCTATATGTATAGTGCGATACAAAGCAAATAAATCTCTGTCTATAGGAAGAGTCGTTTTGTTTGGCTCAGAAAATTTTTCCATAGGTAAATATTGAGGAGTACCAATAACATGTTCATTTATTTCTGGTTGAGATGGTGTTTCAGATGCGGTGCCGTAATCAATGTAGGTAATTTGCAGCATATTATTTGGTAACATTAATATTGCAATATTGTCTGGTTTGATGTCTGAAAGAGCTATGTGTTTATCTTGATGCAGTATATGTAATTTTGTACAAAGTTGAGTCGTTATTTGTAATCTTGCATCTTCGTTGAGGTCTGGATTCGATTTTAAAAAATTTTGCAGATTCATCCCCATGTTCTCAGCTATGAGATATATTTTATCTTGAACCGTGTCTTGTTGATTATATTCGGTATTTTCGGTGGATCTTTTGAGTAATATTACATTGATACCGGCTTTTTTATTGATTTTAATTTCATTTTGTAGTTCATTTATGACCTCTTCGCGGTCTTCTTTGATAGGATGTATAATTTGTACAGCAAATTCTTTACCAAATTTGTCTTCGCCAATTTTTGCTAATTTACTGGAACCAACACCAAGATATAAATTTTTTTGTTTATGAGTTTGTCGTCTATTTATTCTTTGTTCTTTTTCTAATTGCTTATCTTTATGATCTAAGGCAAGTATTTGAGTTTGTTGATTTGCATCTTGATACATTATAAATGAATGCGTGAATGTATATTCAACATTATCTACAGTATATTTGTCGCCATGTCTGATTTTTGCTACGTCGCCATCATTATTTTGCATTTGTGCGAGA
>CAXNCW010000006.1:0-12429 GCA_964200955.1 Legionellaceae bacterium | reverse complement strand
TGCTGGTAATCAGTCATTACCAGATTTTCAACATTTAAATATTGAATTAAAAACTATTCCTGTAAATTTACGTTACTATCCTTGTGAATCGACATTTATTACTCATATACCATTAGGTAGCGTGCATCAACAATCATGGTTAAATTCACAATGTTATGCTAAATTAAAATGTATTTTGTGGATCCCAGTTGAAGGCGATATTACAATTCCATTTATACAGCGTCGTATTGGCAAAGCTTTTTTATGGACACCAACAGTAGAACAAGAATTAGTATTAGCTAATGATTGGCAAGAATTGACTAATATGATTAGTATGGGCTATTTAGATGAAATTCATGCGGGCATTGGAGAATATTTGCAAATTAGACCAAAAGCTGCAAATAGTAAGTCACTATGTCACGCATTTGATCGTAATGGCAACAAAACTTTAACCATGCCCAGAGGATTTTATTTACGGGCATTGTTTACTAAAACTTTATTGCGGACACGTTCTTATGAACTATAGTACAATTCAAATTCAAATGGATGCACTAAAGTATTAAATTGATGAATTTCTGATTCACGTAATTGAATATAGCTATTCAAAAAATCCATACTAAAAACATCATCATGTAATAAAAATTTATAATCTTCTTGTAAATACTGTAATGACTGCTCCAGTGATTGACTAACTTTGGGAACATTAATTAATTCCGACGGATGTAATGTATATAAGTTTTTATGAATAGCTTCACCAGGATGTATTTGTTGTTGAATCCCATCAAGACCTGCCATCATTAATGCAGAAAATGCTAAGTAAGGATTGGCCATTGGATCTGGAAAACGTACTTCAATGCGTTTGCTTTGTGAATTTGCAGCATAAGGTATACGAATAGCAGCGGAACGATTACAAGAAGAATAAGTTAAAAATACTGGGGCTTCAAAGCCTGGTATTAAGCGTTTATAACTATTAATTGTAGGGTTAGTAAATGCATTTAAAGCACGCGTATGTTTAATAATACCACCAATAAAATATAAACCAATTTCTGATAAACCAGCATATTCATTGCCGATAAATAAATTTGAGCCATTTTTGCTTAATGAAATATGGCAATGCATGCCATTGCCATTATCTCCAACTAATGGTTTTGGCATAAACGTTGCCGTTTTACCATAATTATGGGCAACGTTATGAATAACGTATTTAATCATCTGGACTTGATCAGCTTTTTTTAATAACGAATCAAATTTGGTGGCGATTTCACATTGGTTACAAGTGGCTACTTCATGATGATGGGCTTCGATAATTATATCTAATGATTGTAAAATTATTGACATTGCTGAACGAATATCTTGTGATGAATCTACAGGAGGCACTGGAAAATAGCCGCCTTTAATTTTAGGACGATGCCCAATATTACCACCTTCAATAATTTTATCGGAATTCCATTGCGCCTCATCTGAATCAACATGATAAAAACAACCATTGATACTATTTTGCCACCTTACATCATCAAAAATAAAAAATTCTAATTCTGGACCAAATAAAATTTTGTCAGCAATACCCGTATTTTTTAAATAATTTTCCGCTCGTATTGCTAATGAACGTGGATCGCGTGCATAAGGCATGTTAGTAACAGGATCAAAGAGATTACAACGCAACATTAAAGTTGGTTCTTGATAAAATGGTTCTGTTTGTAAAGTGTGAATGTCAGGCATTAAAACTAAGTCAGATTCATCAATGTTTTTCCAGCCTTTGATAGAGGAACCATCAATGGTTTTACCATCTTGTAAAAAATCATGATCAATTATTGTTGTTGGCACAGTAATATGCTGTTCTTTACCATATGTATCAGTAAAGCGCAGATCAATAAATTTCGCAGTATTCTCTTTAATTAAGGCAAGAAATGATTCATTGTTCATAATGGGAGGCTCTCTAAAGATATTGTTTTAATTTTACATTGTTTTATCTATATGTCTACTGGTTTTCTGTGTACATCACAAAAAAATTTCTTTGGCAAAATAGTAGTAATTATTGTATCATGCACTGCAAATATTATTAATTAAGTTCAACTATGTACATGTTTTTAAAAAAATTATTATTTAAATTAAATGCAGAAATAGCACATAAAGTATCTTTATCTTGTTTACAATATGTACCAACGTTTTTGATAAAAAAAGCTAATTATCATAAAATGCAAGTTGTTTCTGCTATGGGTTTGCAATTCCCACATGCTTTGGGAATTGCAGCCGGTCTTGATAAAAATGGTGAATATCTAACCGCCTTAGCAAAACTTGGGTATGCTTTTATTGAAGTTGGGACGGTGACTCCCAAAGCCCAATTAGGTAATAAAAAACCACGTTTATTTCGCTTGCCAGCAGCAGAAGCCATTATCAATCGTATGGGATTTAATAATTTTGGTATCGATGCATTAATTACTAATATAAAATCCTCTAATTATGATGGTATTTTAGGAATAAATATTGGTAAGAACGCCGCTACGCCATTAAATTTTGCTGTTAATGATTATATATATTGTTTGGAAAAAGCTTATCCATATGCTTCATATATTACTATTAATATTTCCTCACCTAATACACAAGATTTGCGGCAATTGCAGCAACAGGAATATTTTACAGAACTGGTGCTGCAATTAACTGTGAGACAATTATATTTAGCCGATAAATATAAAACTTATGTACCACTAGTGATCAAAATTTCTCCTGATGAAAGTGAGGAAACTTTAAAAAATATGGCAAATATTGCTATCAAACATAAAATTGCGGGGATTATTGCAACTAATACTACTTGCTCGCGCTCTCCTGCAATACAAAATTTAACTCATGGACAAGAAGTTGGTGGTTTAAGTGGGGAGCCATTACAAGATCGTGCATTATTTTGTATGCGTTTATTAAAACAAGAAGTGGGTGATTCGCTAACTTTAATTGGTGTTGGCGGTATAAATGATGCGCTATCAGCGCAAACAAGATTAGAGGCTGGAGCTAAATTGTTACAAGTATATACCGGTTTGGTATATCATGGATTTCATTTATTATCAGATATTTATCAAAGTTGATCCCATTGCATTAGTGGGGAATACTCTGGTTGCCGCATGCCATTTATTGGTAAATAAAATGTTTGTTCTAGCAAAAACTGCCCACTTAATGCTGCATGCGATACTTGATCAGTAAATGCTATCCATAAAGTTTGCGCTGCAAAATCAATTTGTTGTTTTTTAGCTGATAATTGATAATTATTATTTAATTTCATTTGATTATGTAATGCTAATTGTTGGTGATCATAATGAGAGCGTACACTTTTAGTGAGTTTCATCATATATAATATTTTAGCCATCAGCACACTATATTTGGGAATATCATTGTTGAAATAATGCAAAACTTGTGCGAAGTCTTCACCTAAATTCCACACTCTAGGTTTATTATATGGATTTATATTACAAAATACGCGTAAAATGCGCTTGCCATGTACTGGCGTTGATGGAAACGCATCGATATGTAATTTAGTATCATCTTGTAATTTTGAAGTACGACGTCCAGAGATTTCTGCTGAACGATAGCTAGTGCGTCCCCAAATTAAATGTTCTTTATAATCTGGCAAAACAGTAATAATTAATTCTCGTGAAAATTCAGCATAGCGTTGCATGAATCTAGTTAAAGTGGAATCAAGATTATCAATTTTTTGATTTGATGTATTTAAATGTTGTTTGATATAATCGTAGCTAATATTTTTATGTTTATTAGTATTTATGTTATCAACAAAGATACATTCTTGTTCTGTTGCGGAAATTTGAAAAGTATTATGAGGGGAATATAATACTTTACCGATTTCTAAATTTAGTAGAGCGTTATTATCTGGTGTGGTGAGATTATTTAGTGTATATAGCAATTGGCTTTTTTCCTGTAATTAGAGATTTTTTTGCGAGATCCACCTATGTAAAAAATTTAGTAATATCTGCAGCGTTTCTTAAAGTATCTTCATGACCTAATGCAAATAATTTGGTCGTGAATTTTTCTTCAAACAATAAAAAGCTTAATAAATCCCCAGAATGACTTTTAGCACCAAGTACATTGAGTAAATAACGTAATAATCCTGGCATACTTGAATATTCTGCTTGCGCCATGCTGGCGACACTCATACTGGGACGTAAATGTAATGTTTGAATTGGTCGCCACGGTGAGTAGCGTTTGTTCCATAAAGAAATCATCCGGGCAATATCATTCATGCGATTTACCATTTCGATATCTCTATCAAGATTGTCAAGAAAAAAACCATTCAACATCGATCCGAGAATATTTGCAAAGCCAATATCTGCATTATTGTTGTTGTCTACAGCTCTCATGACAGGAGGTTGGCGTGTACCTAAAATTAAAATTTTATCAATTTGAAAGCGAATGGGGCCTCGTAATGGAAAAATTAAACCCATACTACCATCACCGTAATGTAGATTATTAATTTTGATCGGTGGAAAAAATAACGGTAATGCACCAGAAGCTAAAATATGGTCGATAGATAATTGCGCACGTTGACTTACATGTTTGGGATATTGCCAATCATCAAAATCATTTTTATAATGTTGATAAAAAGAAATAGTTTGTTGTGTATCATAACAGTGGCTTAATAATTCTATGGTTTTTAAATTACCATTATTTATATTTTTATTAATCATCTTAAAATTAATATTATTGTGAATTAGTTCGCGCAATGGGTCGGTATTTAACAAATACCCGGACTGTTGTTGTTTAATAATAAAAGTGCTTATGTTACGTAATACGGATTTTCCTAATTCGTAATTGCTTGTACTAAATATTTGTTGACAATGAATCGAACTCCATAAGTGCTCTAAAACCTCGATGCCTGTATTAAAATTATCAGCATGCTCGGCTAAAATTGCTGCAGTAATACTGCCGACACTAACACCACTAATTGTTTCAAATGGAATGTTTTTGACTTGTAAAATCTCATAAATTGCTTTTAATACACCAGCTTGATAAGCTCCACGTGCACCACCACCAGCTAAATAAAGGGCGATCTTTGCCATATTTTGTAATATAATTTATTTAAAAAGTTAATCATAGCATAATGCTATTAAGAATAAATTTAAAGTTGCAACTTTAAATTGAATTGGTATAGTAAGCTTGGGAATTATGTAAAAATTTGTAAGGGAACGGATGGCAATTGAATTGAATTTTCATTTTGATGAAATTTATAATGTTTTACGTGATAGCGTTAGACAATTTGCGCAAAAGGAAATAGCGCCATTAGCAGATAAAATGGATCGTGATAATAAATTTCCGCATCATTTATGGAAAAAAATGGGAGCCATGGGTTTTTTAGGGGTGACTGTTAGTGAAGAATATGGTGGAGCAAATCTAGGTTATTTAGCTCATGTTTTGATTATGGAAGAATTATCTCGTGCTTCGGCAGCAGTAGCATTAAGTTACGGTGCGCATTCAAATTTATGTGTGAATCAGATTTTTCTCAATGGTAGTTCTCAGCAAAAACAATTGTATTTACCAAAATTAATTAGCGGTGATTGGATTGGGGCATTAGCAATGAGTGAGTCTAATGCTGGATCTGATGTCGTTAGTATGCAATTGCAAGCAGTAGTTACCGATGATGGTTATGTTTTAAATGGTACTAAAATGTGGATTACTAATGGTCCTGATGCTGATGTATTGGTGGTTTATGCAAAAACGGATAAACATAAAAATGCACATGGGATTACTGCTTTTATTATTGAAAAGAATATGCCAGGATTCTCTACAACACAAAAATTAGATAAATTAGGAATGCGTGGTTCTAACACTTGTGAATTAGTTTTTGAAGATTGTTGTGTGCCACAAACGCATATTTTAGGTGCGCTTAACCATGGCGTTAAAGTTTTAATGAGTGGTCTTGATTATGAGAGGACAGTTTTAGCCGCAGGTCCTATTGGAATTATGCAAGCCTGCTTGGATTTGGTGTTGCCTTATATTCATCAACGCACACAGTTTAATCAAGCTATTGGTGAATTTCAATTAATACAAGCGAAAATCGCAGATATGTACACACATTTAACCGCATGTCGAGCTTATTTATATGCTGTTGCAAAAAATTGTGATTTAGGTGTGGTTAATAGAAAAGATGCTGCTGGTGTTATATTGTATGCTGCTGAGCATGCAACACAAATGGCATTACAGACTATTCAAATTTTAGGTGGCAATGGTTATATTAATGAATATCCTGCTGGGCGTTTATTGCGTGATGCAAAATTATATGAAATTGGTGCTGGTACGTCAGAAATTAGAAGAATATTAATTGGACGTGAATTATTTAAAGAAACTAGTTAATAAGTAACGAATGCGAAAGAACTTTTACAAGTAAGGGAGGTTTTGTTTGAGCGTAGCGAGTTTAGCTCACTGATTTGTAAAAGTTATTTCGCATTCGTTACTTAAAATGAAGGAGAATCTTGCATGCAAGTAGACAATGTAGTGATTGTTGCGGCTAAAAGAACACCAATTGGTAGTATGTTAGGAAATTTATCTACGATTACGGCTCCAGAATTAGCTGCTGTGGCGCATGTTGCAGCATTACAACAGGCGCAATTGAGTGGTCAAGATATTGATGAAAGTATTATGGGTTGTGTATTACAGGCAGGTATTGGTCAAGCGCCGGCAAGACAGGCAGCAATGCGTGCTGGGATTACTGATACTGCCGGTGCAACCACTATAAATAAAATGTGTGGATCCGGATTGCAGGCAATTATTTTTGCAATTAATATTTTACAATTGCAACCAGAGCGTATTTTGTTAGCTGGCGGTATGGAAAGTATGAGTCAGGCGCCGTATTTATTGTTGCGCGCGCGTACCGGTTATCGTTTAGGTCATGGGGAAATTAAAGATCATATGTTCCTTGATGGTTTGGAAGATGTCTATATGCGTGGTGAATTAATGGGATGCTTTGCAGAAACGACAGCACAATACTTTCATTTTACTCGTGAACAGCAAGATGAGTTCGCAACGCATTCTTTAAAATGTGCTCTTGCCGCCATAGATGCTGGGAAATTTCATCATGAAATTGCATCAATGAATGTGGTAAATACTAAAGGTGAAGTTACTGTTATTAGCCAAGATGAAGGTCCTGATAGCAAAAAATTAGCTAAAATTAATCGCTTAAAACCTGCTTTTACAGCCGATGGTACGGTCACTGCAGCAAATTCCAGTTCGATTGCTGACGGTGCTGCTAGTGTCATTTTAATGAGTGAAACTTGTGCGAAAAAATTAGGTAAACAGCCATTAGTCAAAATTGTTGCTTATGCTCATCATGCTCAAGAATCTAGTTGGTTTACAACGGCACCGATTGTTGCCATTCGCAAAGTGTTAGAATTAGCTTCTTGGAATGTAGACGATGTTGATTTATTCGAGATTAATGAAGCATTTGCTGTAGTTACTATGGCGGCTATTCAAGAATTACATATTAATCGTGAGAGAGTGAATATTCATGGTGGAGCTTGTGCCTTAGGTCACCCCATTGGTGCTTCAGGTGCACGTATTTTGGTGACATTAATTTATGCGTTGCAGCAACAACGTAAAACTCGTGGCGTTGCTACTTTATGTATTGGCGGTGGTGAAGCATTGGCGATTGCGATTGAGGTGTCAAATGTTATTAAATAAAGAACAATCTTGTGTGGTTTTAATTGATGTACAGAAAAAATTAACACCATTGATAAGAGATCCAGAAATATTGATTAATAATTGTCAATCTTTATTGCAGTTGGCTAATGATATGGGTGTGCCGCATATTATTATGGAGCAATATCCAGAAGGCTTAGGGAGCACCGTTAAACCTTTACATAATTTTAGTAATGCATTACCAAAAGTACATTTTTCTTGTTGGCGCGATCCAGGTTTTAAAGAATTATTACCAATTATGAAGAAAACACAAATATTGTTATCTGGTATTGAAACGCATGTTTGTGTTTTGCAAACAGCATTAGATTTAATTGCTGCTAATTATCAAGTATTCGTGGTTGTGAATGCAATTAGTAGTCGTAATCTTATTGATCATAAATATGGTTTAAAACGTATGCAGCAAGCAGGAGTCAATTTAATTACATTAGAAATGGTGTTTTTTGAATGGTTACGACAAGCCGGGACGTTAGAGTTTAAGTTATTAAGTCAGAAGTTTTTTAAGTGAATATTGTGTTATGAGTGTGCATGAAATAAGTTCCTAATCTTGGTTTCGTTAAACTCGTTGCTATCAAATGTAGTAGTTCAGACAGTATCTTAATTAAGAATAGGAACTTATTTCGTGCACGTTTCTTCTTATAATTTGTTTTTTAATGTTAGGATGTCATCTGGAAATAATCCAGTGAATTTACTGATTTTGTTTATTGGTTCATTGTCTCTGAGCATGTTAATCGCTATTTCAATTTTGGTAGCAGTTATGCTCTCAGCTTTTCCAGCAGCTATGCCTTCAGCATACGCACCAGCTTTTAATGTTTTTTCTGTACTAACAGCATCCCAAAAATGATCATACGCATCTAGTTCAGCACAGGAATAAGCCGCCTGTTCTGCAATGCTTGCGGCTTCTTTGATCTCGGGTATTGCTAATAATTCAGCAGCTATTGTTGTGGTTTTTTGATCTAGTTCCGACATAAAGCGTAACCATAGAATTTGTAATTTTTTTTGATGATAATTTTGAGTTTTAAATTTCGGTAATTCAATAAAAATAAGTTGTAGATCTTTGATTTCAGCAGCAGGTTTTTGAATATTAATCATTTTGTAATGATGATACCAAGTATTAGGATCTGCATCGAATTCACTGGCAAGCAAAGCCAATCCATAAACAGGTTTTAATAAATGATATTCTTCACCAACATTTAATTGTTTTATATATGCTTTACTAGCATTAAATAACATTCTTTGCATAAATCCTGTTGTCCACTGAATTTGCATTTCCACAATAAATAATCGTCCTTGCGTATCAGTGCAACGCACATCAACAATGGTTGATTTAAATATTGGTATACGAGGTACTAATTCGCTGGGTAAATATTCTACTTCTTGAATTTGTTGATCTGATGTTAAAGGCAACACCGCATTTAAAAAACTAATAAGTAAATGGGGATGTTCTGCAAATATTTTTTTAAAAACAATATCCGCCTTTGGATCTAGGTATCGTGACATGATGATTTCGTTCTTTGTTGATTTATAATATAATATTTTACACAATTATATTGTAGCAGGGATTAAATTATAATACAGTTAATTATTTTAATACTGATCTTTCTACCATTTAATTGACACATCGAAGACAAAGAAAGGTATAATTTTTCTAACTTTTATGGTAATAGACAGTATACTTCATAGCTCTACTGGTTTAGAGGTTTTTTTGCAAGAGCTTCCACTTCTTTTTGTTCTGCTGCAGGAGCAAAAAGTGAATGAGATATGATTATGCCTGCAGTAGTACCGGCAATTGCTCCGCTAAGACCACCAATGAAGGCTCCAATAATGGCAGTGGCTAACGCTCCCGGTCCCGTAATTGAACCTATGGCAAAAGCAATTACAAAACCAGTTGCTATGCCTACGGCGCATCCTACTACTGTTGCGGCAACTGTAATTATAGCACTAACTAGGATTTTACTGCCTAAACCCCAGTTTCTGCCAAATTTTATGTTGTCTCTAACATATTGATCGGACGCTTGCACAATATCTTCTAAATTATTTAAAGTGTATACCTTTTTAATGTATGCTACAGTATTATTTGCAATTTTAATTGCAGAGGAATTTTCTATATATGCTAATGAACGTCCATGTGTTATTTCTGTAGCGAGTTTTTGTAGTAACTTTGATTTTAATGCTTGTAAATCAAGCAGTAAATTCTTGGCACTGGATAGTTTTTCTGTTATAAACGTATCTAATTCATGCAAATAGTCATGCATGCACATCGAATTGATGGCTTTAACCAGACTATTATTACGAACTGATACTTTTTTGATGATTTCCTTACATTGTGTACGGTAATCATCCATGTTTAATGTTTTACAATAGTATCGTTGCGATAATTGTTTAATTTGTATTGCTAATTCCTGATGCTCAGGGTATTTAGCAATAAATTTATCTAAGGATATGGTAAGATCACAGTAATGTTCTAATGTACTCTTTTTATAAGAGTAATGAGGCTGGGTCATACCATACAGTACATGTTCAGGCAGTATTTTTTGTAGTTGAGCATGACGCCAATTTATTGCTATAATATTATTATTTGTAATACCTTCATTGTTGGCTATAATTTTTCCACCAAAATGCAGATCACGCTCTCCAAAAGATGTAATTCGCTTTTTTGACCAATTAGCCAGTTGGTTATATGCTTGAATTTGTTGATTTTTAAAATTATCATGGAATCTCATTAAATGACCATCTTTTATCAAAATATCTAAAGTTTTCGCATTTCCAAGATCTAACATAGATTTGTGATCAATTCCACGCTTAATAAAATTTCGTTGTTGTGCATCGTGATAACCAGGTAATGTTTCTATTTCCACTTCAGTATTTATATGAAATTTAGGAACTAAAGCATCAAAGGCAATACCGATAATAGCTTTTTCCTGCAAAGTAATATAAACTTTGTTGACAATATTACAATCACTTAAATCTTTAACTGCATTGGTAATTGATTGTTTACCAGTTAGATGCGCAGTGATTTGAAGATTACCTGGAACTGGGTCACGAAAATCACAAGTTATTTTAATTTTTTCATTTAATTGTGGATCCGCCTGAATCTTTTGAATAACTCTTAATGCAGAAATAACACCGCGTGAATGAGCAATAATATTAAGTTGAATGTTATCATCAATGTTTTTATTTTTAAGATCTTTTATAAAAGCGTCTGCTTGTTCTTCAACACCATAAGCAAAAGTTCCACCACCGTGAATTTGACAGCCATCATAACCGTAAAGTGTAGTGCTGTGATTAATATTGCCCTTTATATATTGATAGCTAGCATCACTATCCAGCGTATAACCGGTACCACAAAAAAAACCAATAATATGTTGAGTCATCAATTACCTCGTAATAAATTGTTTATTGAAGATTATTAAATGTATATCAATACCTAATAAATATTGATATATCATGTAAAATGCAGCGACATTTTTTAAATAATTTCTAGTTTCATGCCATGGTAATGTTTCTATCCACTCATCTAAAGGCTCTGCTTTCGAATTTTTTAACCAATTTTTTACTTGTTTCGGACCGGCATTATATGCTGCCGCCATTAATATAGGATTATTGGCGAAAGCTGTCGCCAGAGTGTGTAAGCAGGCAATACCAATAATTATATTTTTTTTCTTATCGAATAATTCTATATAATTATGATAAGGTATATGCATTTTGTGTGTGATTAATTTCGCTGTGTTTGGCATAATTTGCATTAAACCACGTGCGCCGGCAAAAGAAACGATGCTATCATTGAATGTACTTTCTTGACGAATGATGGCGTAAACTAAAGCTTCATCTATATGATAATGCTTGGAGTATTGATTAATAAACTTTCTTTCTGTAAATGGAAAACGCAAGTTCAATTGATTATTTAACATTGGAGTATTGCTTAAGTCAATTGCTTTGGTGTGCCATTGTAGATCATGGATGATCCAATAAACGATGGTGCTATTTTCATTTTTGGGTAATTCGCTGGTGAAATCATTGAGCAATTTTGATGCTTGATGAAAATTTTTAGTGTCATATAACTGTTTTACTTGTTGCAATATCGGTGCATAGATTGTTAATGTTTTCATATTTGGTCGAATAATTTCATGATGTAACCGTGGTTGTTGATGTAATTGCAAGCTGGCAAGAAAACCATAATAATTTCTTTCTAATGCTAATTTAGCATAAATCTTGTTCGCCGCAGCTTTATTGTGACGTGCAACCAATGAGCGTGCTAACCAATATTCCCAACATGGATCATGTTTATTAGTCGCATAATGGTTATAATTGTGAATTAATTTTTCTAAATATTGCCATTGGTGTCGTTTGATGGCAAAACGCATTTGCCATGATAATAAGGTTGGATTGTAATACTTTGTCTTGATTTGTGTAAACCAACGGCTAGTGTCTTGATTATTACGCATAGCTTTATATAATGTTAGATGAGCTAAAAACTCTTGTTTTTCTCCAAATGATAACAACTGTTGCGTTTTGGGTAGCCGCCAATATAATACTGCTTTGCTCATATTTCTGGATACTAAGCGTTTTAATGCGTACAGATAAAAATAATCATGTAAGGGTCCGGGATTAATTTGTAATAATTTCTCAGGTTTTTGTTGTATAAATTTTAATAGGTTTATATCATGTGTGCGTGTTGGCGTATATTGCTTTAATAAATATAACACCAAATTAATGTTATTAGCTTGCAAAGCGAGAATAATGCGTTGAGTAATTAATTCT
>CAXNCW010000005.1:0-12579 GCA_964200955.1 Legionellaceae bacterium | reverse complement strand
ATGCTGGAGCATAAAAATTATCTAACTCCCCACATTGACGCGCTGCCGCATTTAATTTTTCCGCTAATAATTGATGTACTCCTGCACTATAAGACGCACCAAGCAAGAGCTGATTATCAAGAGATAATGGTATTATCCAACGCAAACACAATAATTCACCACTAATTACTTGTTCACGCGTTATGATAGTAAAATCAATATCTTCTTTTAAGATATTATGCACAATAACAGCACTATTAATAATTTGTAAGAGGTCCTGCAACGTACCACAATATTCTTTTAATAATTCTTGCCGTTCTAATCGATCTTGCGCCGCCTGCGATAAAACTTGTTTCAAAACCATTACAGATTGCTCTTGAATATCAACAGTATTATTATATTTAACATAATAATTTAAATAATAATCATTAACCGCAGCATAAAACCAAGTACTATCTTGAATTTCCGTACTAGCACTAATATAATTTTGATCTACATAAAAATTTTCTATAAAAGCTAAATAATCAAATTCATCGATCATACCAAAAATTGTTGGCGGATTTTGTAACTCATCTGGCGACAATAGTTGCTTATAATATGCATTATTATGCATACTCGTACAATCCAATAATGTCGTAAAACAAATCTGACTCTCATGATAGTCTTGAAATGACGTATGATTATCCAAGCAAATTGCATTAATGGATAAATTTTTAAAAAACTTTTTATAAGTCTCAAATCCCTGATGTGCCAATACTCGATTAGCAGTACAAATTTCAATTTTAATCTTAATATTTTGTAAACTCTGCATTCTGACCCAATGCGCTGCTAGCATCGCAATCACATGACTTTTACCCTCACCTGTTGGCAAAGAAATAATGCCATTCCCAGGCAATAAGGACTGTACTAATACTGCAATTTTTTGAGCTAAATGTGGATATTTTAGCGCTGAATCTGGATATTTTTTTGTGGTAGTTGCAATAATCTCAAACAATATTGCCCAAGATTCAGCAATACTGGTGGCTTTATCATAGAATTGTATTCTTAAATTCTCATGTGATTTTTTATATAATGCAGCATTAGACTCAAGATCTTGAATATTAGCTATTAATGTTTGCACATTTACGCGCTGTTCTGGTGACAATACAGTACGTACATTTTGTTGAGTAATTTCTGTTTGTTCTAATAAATATAATAAATACTGTTGCCGCTCTGGAATTAGAGCACCATAATCAATCCTAGAGTGATTATTCTCAATGTATACATAATTTTCTAATGTCTTAGTAAATGCTAATGGTTGATGTAATTTAATTACACGTAATAGGTCAGGCGCTGGTGGAAGTTCGTCTTTATCATAACATTTAATTAAATAATCTAAATCTACTAACGGTAATTGCTGTAATAATCGATATAATTTACCAATCTTATAACTATTAATCACATCTTGATCCCTGGCTAACACACTGCTTACCATGATAGTAAGTAAAGCCTTAGCTCTTGGAGCAACATTATCTAACCATGACAACACCATTGGCTTATCCGTCATTAAATTCTGCAGAATTAATAATATAATGCCTCGATCATCTATTGCTTGAGTAAAAATTTGTAAAATTAAAGTTAACAGACGCATATTTTCGTGAAAAATCACTAAGGTTTTGCTAGTGCCCAGAAATTTTAACAGATCATACTGTAACTTGGGTCTAGCTTTCGCAAGAATACTAATAGTATCTGCCAATATCAAAGATCCATGATCCAAACCAACTAAATACAATAATATATTTTTTTCTGCAGAATTAAACTGATCATTATTGATAATATTAATTAGATTGTTTTTTAATTTGTGCGGCAATGACGGCTCAAGATTTTTGATATTTTGAGCATTAACTTGATTAGTATTCAATAATGTTTTTAATAAATACAATGGAAATGCGCGCGTACGATCTTGCCATAATGTCTGAAATAAATCATATAAGTAATTAATATGCCAATAATGATTGAGCGGAGCTTGATTTAAAGTAGCAAGACATAAAGTTAACATATTGCTAATTACACTAGATCCCGTTGCTAAATTTTGAAAGATAGTATTGAGGGCATTGAGTTGTACGTAATCTACATTTTTTGGCAACAGCACATGATTTAACATAAACTGTTTTACAGGTTCTAGAGTAGTAATATTTTCACAATCAATATTTGTGAGAGTACGATATGTGCTCGTCTGCAAATTATTAATTCTCACGCCCAATAATATTAAGTTTTCAACAAACTCATCATGATTTTGAGCATTCTCTAAAAAATCCAATTGATATAATTTGGATAAATAATTAATCATATTTTGAGCAACAAGCTGCCTATTATCAATAGATAAATTATTAATAGAATTGTTATCTATTGATAATAATTGTCGCATGAAATTTTTAACTAGAATATAGTCCTGCTCATATTCTAGTGTACGCATATCAGCACTTATATTAAACATTTTTTGGAGAAATTCAGCATAATCATGATGGTTGGCAATACATAAGCTCATTATAATCAACAAATCAGTTTGTAAATCCATCCAATTACTCGATATTTTTAATATTGCAATACCAGAATCCAAATATTGATTAAGCAAATTAATATCACAATTCATAACAAATAAATTATGCATAATCATAATGATATCCTGAGGAAACATATGCTTACTCAGGGTCGCTATGTGTTGAATAACATTAGGATTTTGACAATATTTTAATAACACTGCTAATGGCATTTGATAGTCTGTTGAAATTAATAATTGATTAATCAAATTCAAACCATTGGTAGGCATTGATAAGATCTGTTGCGCTACATCCATTATTTTTTTGTTATCATAATTGGTAAATAACAACCATATTGATAAACTTAAACAATATAAATTATAGTTATGATGCGCAGCATAAGTTTGTAATAAATCTAATACTAAAATTCTATCTGCTTCCTGCAATTTATTAGGCCCAGCCAAAGCACGCAAAGCCGTTAATACATATGAATTTAACATAGTATTATTAATATCAATGCTATTAATTAGATCTTTTGTCAAAATACCAGCATAACCATTAGTAAATCCAGGACTTAAATCATCTTGTAAAAAATTGGTAAATTGCAAAATTTTATTATACTGAAATAATGTATGCTGATTAAAAACAATGGCATAATGAATCCCGGTATAAGTTAAATCCAATTGGTAGTCAGTATCTAAAAGATCTTGTCGCACATTAAACGGTAAGTTATTTAAATTCAATAACATACGATCCATATGGATGAGCATATTACCAGCATTTAATGATACAAAAATATCGGGCTTATTTAACTTAACTGACAGTTGTTTTAATTTTTCACAAAAATGACGATAACCATGCCACAGATCATTGCAAGCCGGGATATATTGCAACGGCACATGTTTACCTGCTATAGCAATAAAATTTTCTAAATTAAATTTATAATAAGCAGTACTCCAAACATCGATCATTTGTTGGATAGTATCATCCAACTCTGATGACAAAACCACATCAACATTTTGAGCAACATTAAATAATATAGGTAATAATTTCTGAAAATACCCGCTACCAACAACAGTCATTAATTTATGCAATAACAATAATAAATTTTGAAAAGATTTTTGATCATACTCATAAACTTGACTGAAAACACGCAATTGATGTTGTTCAAACAAATCCAAAAGTTGTCGATCAGATGCGTTAGTTACTAATAAAGCAATGGCAGTTTTTTTACTTTTTAAATCAATACAACTCTGTAAATTTAACTCTAATAGTCCTTGTGTAAAATCATCAGCATACATACATAAAAAAGCAATTAAATTAGATTTGATTACAACTATATTAAGGTTTTTAAGTGTTGACTTGATTTGACAATTAAACAGAGACAAAGCAGAAACATCTGCCAAATAATTACAAAATTGCTGATTAATAGTTTCATTAGATGGCAACAAATAAGCATAAGCTAATAATTTTTCCAATTTATCTGCTATAGGTATCACCCTATGCTGAATAAATTCTTGTAAAAAATCATTGAAAATAATTTTAAATTGCGTAAATAAAGGCCCGTAATAAACTTTACATTGATCGTAATTACGAAGTTTAACAGTCAGTGGCGTGATGTTTGATCTCTGGAATTCCGGATTATAAGTTAAAATAAAACCTAAAGTTTGTTGTTTAACTTTAAATCCTAATGGTAAATTTTTAATATTAAATCCTGACATAAAATGTATCGGATGTCTTAACAAAACCTCAAATGCGCGTCTAGAAATCGCATGTATGGCATACTTAGCAGATATCCATGGCTTGTTGCAATCAGTGAATCGACAAAATAGCTCTTGTTTATGCTCTACGACACCAGGAACCAATGCTGAAAATAATTGCTGATTTGTATAAAAAATCTCAGCTAATGCATGATATTGATCAATCATGATGCCTATATTATCATATAATATATCATCATAACTGTAGTAATCCTTAATTTTGATCTTATCAACATTGATATTATTATTAATAGTTTTTTTTAATACCTGATGAACAACTTGTTCCTGCTGTGATTGCAAGGATACAGACACTGAAGTAGGCCAACTTTTCATATTATTAGCTAATAATTCTTGATCTATAATCTGCGACCATGTTTGATCTAATCTATCAACAGAATTTTGTGCTAATGGCGCTAATATTTTATGAGTATTAGAATTTTTTAACTGTACTTCCGCATGCATAATGTTCATAACAGCTAAAAATCCTTTACTCAACTCCATAGAGCATTGATATAATAATTTACATATATCATCAATATTATCATGTTGTATGATATTTAAATAACAATCATGTAATAATTGCAAAAACACCACATGTAAATCTTCCTGAATCAAGAAATCCTTAAATTTATGACAAAGAACTTCATAAATTTTACTGAAAGCCTGCGTTTCTTTGACACCAAGAATTACGTTAAATGCTGGGTATTGTATTTGTAAAAATTTTAAAATTTGCTCATATTTTGCCTGATATTCATCCTGAATACTGGTAGAACAGTATTCAGCAATTTGATTTTTAGTAATTAAATTACACATTTGATATTTTATTGTCGCATTATTATTGTACATCAAACCAAATGGAATTTTGGCATTAACTAATGCTTTGTGCGCCAAAAACATGGTTAATCTCGTAAAAATTGCAAGAAAATCAAAAACATTTTGATTTTCTTGCAATTTTCTTGGATCTAACTGAACTTTAAGTTCCAGCATCTTTTGACTAGTTACTAGTAATTGCAAATGCCGCAAATGATTGTGTTCAGTTTCAGTAAGAATATTTTTTACTTCGGCGTTATCTGGATATTTTTGCACATAACGATCAATGTACTGCAATTGAAAACTCAGGGTTTTAAATTGATACTTATATTGATAATCCACAATTTTATCAGAGCTTTTTTGAAATTTAGTATAAAATATATAATTATTTCTTGTGCATAAAATTGGCTTAATGTCTACAAACAGCGGAATTGCGATGTTTACACATTTTACATTTAAAAATGGTAGCATTTCAGCAATATAATGATGCATATTATAAAATTCTAACATAGTTTTAGTTACAAATAGAAAATATGCTAACAAATCCTGATGTATCGGTAGTAAATTAGGATCTAGGTCTTGCGCTACAAGTTTTATACGGGCTGCATAGTAACTAAACTTTACAATACCAACACTATTACCTTGAGAATATAATTGCAATATATCAATAAAATAGCCAATAATTTGCATGAATTTTTGCAAATATCTCAGTACTTCTTTATCTTCTTTTAAAAATTGTGATTTTAATTTTGTAACCAAATATTCTCCATATTTTTGACATGTATCAATAACTTGGTACAGTTTGGTATCATAAAAATTCATAAACAATACATTATTAATAGCTGCTTTATCAAATATTGCCAATAAATCATATATATGAGCATTAATAATTTCAATAAACCGTGATGTATCAATATGCATATTGCTCAAATCTTTAATAATTACCTGTAAATCATAATTAATATCAAATAACTGATGTTGATTATTACTATTGATTTCTTTTTGTAAATATTTTAAGAAATCACATAAAGCATATTCATATTTAATAATTGTATTGGATTGATCTAAACAATAGAACAATAGCTGACGCTTATTAAGTTCACTAACCGGATCATAGGTAACATACAAAATTTTAGGCGACAATTGCGTAGGTTGAATATTTTTTTGATACATCAAAAATTTCACACAAATTTGCATAATACAACACCTCTACATAATAATTTAATATAAATGACTTGTTATACAGTGTTTTATATTATTTGAATATCAATCTGTGTATTGATCTAATATTTGAGTTAAATTTTGAAGGGTAAGATTTTCATGATAATCTTTATCAACTTGCATAATTGGTGCATTAACACATGCGCCCAAACATTCAACAGCACGCAAAGTAAACCTACCATCAACAGTAGTTTCTCCTACTGCAATTTGCAAAGTATTTTGTAAATATTTTACTATTCTTTCTGTGCCGGCTAATTGACAAGATATATTAGTACAAACATTAATAACATGTTTACCAACAGGTCTTAACTCATACATAGAATAAAACGTCGCTACTTCATAAACATGAATTTTAGGCATTGCTAAATATTGGGCAATTGCATCCATTAAGGCTGGGGTCAAATAAGTATGTTCGTCTTGAGCAATACGCAAAGCTGCCATGACAGCTGATTGTTTTTGATCCGCAGGATATTTGGCAATCCAACCATCAAGATCTCGCATAGCATTAGCTGACAACATTTGATTAAGGTGCACTTGATTACGGTTCATTAATAAATCTTGAGACATATGCTTGATACCTTATTTATTATAAATTTTTGATATTTAAAAGTGATATTTTGCCTGGCAATATCTAAAAAAGCAAATTAGACTTGTTAAAAAATAATTTTTATATTATATTAGCAAAAATTACGATTATATGAGATATTTTAGTATATGAACTTTCGTCATCGATTTACAACTAGATTAACTCGTTATCAAAACAAAATTCGTCAATCTGTTATCGGCAAGTTGTGGGACTTATTTAACCATAATACTCAATGGTTCGTAAATCTGTACAAATGCTGGCTAGGATTGTTTGGATTTAATACTCCACCTCTATTTAGTATTACTTTATGGTGTCTAATATTAGTGACTCCGGGAGTAATTTATTTACTTCCTAGTATACTACTGTTAGTAACTAAATGGGTATTAGCGCCATCTATAGCATTTTTTGCAGAGATCGGAATATTTCTGTTTACTAACACGTATACAGACGCAGAAAAATATATAAAACAAAATAAAAAAGTATTCATTAATTTAACCAAGGAAGAAATAGCTCAAGCAGAACATATAAATGAATTAAGAGATGATCTTGTATTATATAAAACTTTATTAGAGAAATTTAGTAAATTAGATGCAGCTTTAGCTAACAGAAACAATAATCAAGAAGATCTTGACGATAATCTCATTATAGATGATTTTATAAAAATGCAAATAAAAAATCCGATTATTATATTTAAAGAATACCAAGATAATAACACTAATAAATGGCATGCACTCCCACATACGTTAAAAATTACTTGTGATGCAATCATCAATAAGTTAAATTGGATAAATCCAGAGACAAAAGAATATATAAAATCAGAAGTATTGACACATAAAAATAGCATAACACAACAAGTATATTCATCCAGATATACTATAATAAATTATGAAGCAGGGCTGAGACCACACATCTTACGTGAATTGCGAGTGTCTATTTCAAAGCAAATCAAAACACACCAAAATCAGCCACCAAAATCAGCCAATCATAATTTTTTTGATGGCAATAATCATAGCAAAGGACTGCATTTTTTTCCTCAGTCATCATCTAATGCAAACAATGATTTATCTTTAGATATCAACCTATCATGCAAATAACTGACATTGTGGACAAAACACTGTTGCTCGTTGTCCAATTTTAATAGATTGTAACAATGATTGACAGGTATAACAATGCTGTCCTGATCGACCATATACTTGTAATTGTTTAACAAAATTTCCGGGATTACCAATGCCATCAACAAAATCTTTGATTGTAGTACCTCCCTGTGAAATTGCTGCTAACAATACTTGTTTTATTATAAGCACTAAATCACGATATTGTATTAAATTTAATGCACCGGCTGCAATTAAAGGATGTATTTTCGTTAAATATAAACATTCCGCTGCATAAATATTACCAATACCAACTACTATATGACTATCCATCAAAAAAGATTTAATCGCTTTACGCCTTCCCAATGCTTTTTGACTCAAATATTCTGCAGTAAATGTAGAATCAAATGGCTCCAAACCAAGTGGTTGTAATAATGGATGCATAGATGGATCCGCTGTCGTCCAGACTATGGCTCCAAAACGTCGTGGATCATGATATCTTAAGATCAAGTTATTTGACAAAATAATATCTACATGATCATGCGGCTTGAGCATCACCGTACTGTCGATTAAACACAAGCGTCCAGACATACCTAAATGTATAATTAACGTTCCAGTATGAAATTTCATTAAGACATATTTGCCACGACGCTGTAAATTTAAAATTTTTTGTGTTCTTAACAACTCCGGCAACTGCGGCAATACCGGCCAACGCAATTGCCGACAGCGCACAATAGCATCAATAACATGCAAATCTTTTAATGGTTCTCTTAAACCTTGAACAATGGTTTCTACTTCAGGTAACTCAGGCATCACATTACTCAACAACTTCCAAAGGTTCCGTTTTGACAACAGATATCTTTTTAGTCAATAATTCTAAACGAATAATTTGCTCTAATTCAGCATAAATTTGTGGATGCTCTTTTAAATACAGACGCACATTATCTTTGCCTTGACCAATTTTTTCTTGCTTATAACTATACCAGGCTCCAGATTTTTCAATTAAACCTAATTGAGTCCCTAAACTAATAATTTCACTTTCACGGGAGATACCTTCATTATAGAAAATATCAAAATCAGTAACTCTAAATGGCGGTGCTAATTTATTTTTCACGACTTTAACACGAGTTTCACTACCTAAAATTTCTTCACCTTTCTTTATTGAACCGGTACGACGAATGTCAAGACGTACTGATGCATAAAATTTTAAAGCATTACCACCAGTAGTAGTTTCAGGATTACCAAACATCACACCAATTTTCATGCGTATCTGATTAATAAAAATCACTAAAGTATTAGAGCGCTTAATATTCGCAGTTAATTTACGCAATGCTTGTGACATCAAGCGTGCTTGTAGACCAACATGAGTATCACCCATTTCACCTTCAATCTCAGCCTTAGGTGTTAATGCGGCTACAGAATCAATAATCACCACTTCTACAGCAGCAGAACGCACTAACATATCAGTGATTTCTAATGCTTGCTCTCCTGTATCTGGCTGTGACACTAGTAATTCATCAACATTAACACCAAGCTTTGCTGCGTAACTTGGATCTAATGCATGCTCAGCATCAATAAATGCTGCGGTGCCACCTAATTTTTGACATTCAGCAATTACTTGTAAGGTTAATGTGGTTTTACCAGAAGATTCTGGACCATAAATTTCCACAACTCTACCTCTTGGTAACCCACCAATACCCAACGCAATATCTAATCCCAATGAACCTGTAGAGATAACTTTAATATCATGCTCTACTGAATTATCCCCCATGCGCATCACAGAGCCTTTGCCAAACTGTCTTTCTATTTGTAATAAAGCAGCATTTAATGCTTTTTGTTTGTTATCATCTACCATAATCTATTCTATCCTCATATAAATATTCATAACCTCTAAAGCTCACTACTTTATATTAATTTTCATTCTTACGCCACGAGCATTGATAGCAGGAAGATCCATAGATTGCGCATAACTTGATGGCACTAAGTAATTACCACGATTTGTGGCTTTAAGATGATAAATAATTTCTTGTGTTTGCGGGGTTACAGTTTTAAAAAACATCACTTTATCATCGCGCACATCCACATATTCATGTTTAGAAACAGAATCACGCACTATAGCAAAACCACCAGGAAATAAATCTATAATAGCGATATTATTAAAAGATTGATTATGCAAACTACGCACCTTAATATGCACCACAACTTCATCACCAAGATTCACACTAGTCAGCTGCTTACCGTTAATATCATCATACTCTTTTTCTATTTCAATACCATTGCTAACTATATTATTTTTCTGCATCAATTTATCAAAACCTTGTTGCACTAATTGATAAAAAAAATGTTGTGTTTCTGAATTCATAATTATTAATTTTTTCATATCAATAGGAATATTTTGCTTGGCAAAAAGAGTTAATAATTTAGCTACAAGCTGCTGTTTTTGATTGGGTAAGATCGCAAATAATGACAAGATTAAATTATTATTTGCATGTGGATAAACATTTAACGCTAATGTTACATAACCTGCTAATAAGGTATTTAAATTTGTCGTATTTATCGTAGTAATGAGATCATTTAATAAATCATCAGAACGCATTTGAGGAAAATGCCGTAATAATAAATACAAATACTGTGCATTTTCAAGGCTCTTATCATCATCAGGCTGATATTCGCTAATTAATTGTTGCGCCATATCATCACTTTGCAACAATTTATAAGTTGCAGCAAGATATGCACCTAAAATATCATGGCGCCATATGCTTAGATAATTATTTTCGACATATAATTGTAAATTGGTGAGATAATTGGTGGTGATTTCAGCATTACGTGTTAATAGATAAATCGCATACGCTTGTAACCGCGCCGTATTTAAAGTATGTATATTTTTTTGCACAAAACCACGTAAAAAATTCAAACCATTAGTAAACATTTCTTGAGGTATAGCATAATTTTTATCATGCATTTCAGTCAAAAGCTGCATCACATACAAAGATACAAAAATATCATTATCATCATTACTATACATACCAGGCCAATAACTAAAACTACCATCATTTTTTTGTCTTTCTCGGATTATATTAATAATATCATTGAGTTTATCTTCAATAGGCAAAACTTGTGGTTGTAATTCCGGATGCACGCCCATTGCTAATAATACTATAGCTTTACTTACTAATTGTTCCGTATCAGCATAAGGCAACGCATCTAAATATGACTGTAGACCTAAGATTAATATCAATGGATTTTGCGCTACTAACAACTGTACTTGCCGATCTTGTGGGTATAATGATCTATCAATGAGTATATCTTGACGCGGCTGCTGACTACTACCACTCTTAATAGTAGTGATTTTTGGCGACGCTGGACGAATACTAAGATTAGTACTCACACTACTATTATGTTTAACACCAGCGGTAACCAGAAATTGTAATTTTGCGAAGCCTAAGTTATCACGAGCACGTAAATGATAATTTACCACCTGCTCGCCACCAGCACTAAGATTGATACTTTGTTGCGAATTATCAAGTAATTCTAACTCTGGTGATACTAATAATTGCACCGTAACTGGTAAATTTTTCACAGATTCCAGCAATTGATTAGCAATAGTCGCAGTAATTACAAACTCATCACCAGGTGTAACAAATGTTGGCACATTAGGAGTAATAATAAAATCTCCTTTGATTAATAATTTTTTTGTCGCTGAACCTACAGCTGCAGAATTAACCGCTACAGACATAACGCGCAGATTACCATTAAAATCATCAGGAATTTTGTAATGCACGGTTTTAGTTACTTCACTATCTAAAATACCCGACCAATATGCAACCGGATGCACAACATATTTCCTAAAAGGATTTAATTGCGCATTAGCAAATGCTATGAGTTTACCATTACTATCGCCACCAACCGCTGATAATTCCCGATTTGCAATAAACTTCGGTAAAATTTGATCTAATATCTGCTGAGTTACTACCACTAAAGCACGTTTTTTAAAGAAATAAGCCAATGGATCTGGGGTTTGATAAGCGTTAAGTTGCAATATGCCTTCATTAACAGCAAAAATAATGACTTTACTAGGTTTATCAGTCATATAATCAATTTTTAATGTTTCTCCTGGACGCATTTGCTCTGGAACATCTAGCGTAATTTTGACATTTTGTTTTTCATGTTGCAATGCAAATGGTGCAATGGCATAACTTAAAGGGCTACTAAAAATATCTGGAGAATCAAAGTCACGTACAAAAGTTACATTCACATAACCATTGCCTTGCAATGCAGCAGGAATATGAATTTTATGGACTGAATTAGTCGTATACGCAGTAAACCATTGAGTCGCATACACTTTATCCCGTTCAATAGTAATTAATCCTGATCCAGGATATGGTGCAGTAATTTGCAACTCAATATCTTCACCAGCATAATAATTATTTTTATTTAACTTTACTGCTAATGTTGCATTTTTAGTCAAATTTACATTACTATTACCACTGACTGTAAATTTAATTCGCTGTAATCGTTGTGATGCTTTATCAAGGATATCTAATCGAAAATTACCGACAATATTAGTTGGTAACCTATAGGTACTACCATTTTTTGCAATGACAAAAGGTTTA
>CAXNCW010000004.1:0-14817 GCA_964200955.1 Legionellaceae bacterium | reverse complement strand
TTGGTAACTTATCATTAATTAATTTACCAGTAACAGTAAAAATTGCTAAAGGAGATTTGTTAGTGACTTCAGGATTGGGTCGTTTGTATCCTGAGGGGTATCCGGTGGGTTATGTACAAAACATTAGGCATGTACCTGGGGACGCGTTTATCACCGTAAGTGTGACGCCGGTGGCATTATTGAATCGTAATCATTTAGTATTATTAATCTGGCCTGATAAGCATCAAATTGTACTTACTAAACAAATTAACGCGCGTTTGAATATGATTGAAAAAATGGCATGAGTGCATGAATAAATTATCTTGGCGGATAATTGTGGTTTTTATAATGGCATTGATTTTGACCATTATACCACTGCCTAATTCTTTAATCTGGATTCGTCCGCCATGGATATTATTATTTGTGTTATATTTACAATTTTATTTACCTTATTATTTTAGAATTTTATCTATATTTATTATAGGCATAATTATGGATGCATTATTAGCCACGATTATTGGGGAGCATGTGTTTATTTTGTGCTTAATGACTTTAATTGCAAATTATAGAGCACGCTGTTTTCATTTATTACCTGTAAGTCAACAGATGATGTTAATAGGATTTTTTTCTATGATCTATCAAGTTATGATTATTTTTATTGATTTATTATTGGGTTATAATGCTGATAGTTTATCAATTTTCGGTATTGGTTTAATTAGCATGCTAATGTGGCCTTGGTTACGTTTAATCGGTGAAAAATTTTTATTAAAAGTATGCTTGAATTTTCGTAAGACACCTAAGGTTTGGTAGATTACCTAAGGTTTTGTAGATTAATGTAATAGCGGAGGTGTAAAAATGATATTTGATAAAATTCAAGTACCTAAAAATGGTCAAGAAATTACGATGAGCAAGGGGAACATGTATGTTCCTGATCAACCTATTATTCCTTTTATTGAAGGTGATGGTATTGGCGTTGATATTACTCCCGCAATGCAAATGGTGGTTGATGCTGCTGTAATTAAGGCTTATGGTGTGACAAAAAAAATTCATTGGATGGAGATCTATGCTGGTGAAAAAGCTGTAAAAGTATATGGGGCCGATAATTGGTTACCAGAAGAAACTTTAGCAAGCATCCAGAAATTTGTGGTGTCGATTAAAGGACCATTAACCACGCCTGTTGGCGGTGGTATTCGTTCATTAAATGTTGCTATTAGGCAAAAGTTAGATCTATATATTTGTTTGCGACCTATTAGATATTTTTCTGGTACACCAAGCCCATTAAGAGAACCATGGAAAACGAATATGGTAATTTTTCGTGAAAATTCAGAAGATATTTATGCGGGAATTGAATGGCAAGCAGATACTCTAGAAGCTAAAAAAATAATTAAATTTTTATGCGATGAAATGAAGGTAACTAAAATTCGTTTTCCTGAGAATTGTGGTATTGGGATCAAACCAGTATCTAAATCAGGATCAGTGCGTTTGATTACTGCCGCAATTCAATATGCTATTGATAATGATCGCGACTCAGTAACTTTAGTGCATAAAGGTAATATTATGAAATTTACTGAAGGCGCATTCAAAGATTGGGGTTACCAGGTGGCGAGTGAATGTTTCCATGCCGTCGACTATCAAGGTGGTCCATGGATGGTATTTAATAATCCAAAAACTGGCAAACCGATTATTATTAACGATGTAATAGCTGATGCATTTTTACAACAAATATTATTGCGTCCCGAAGATAGTAGTGTAATTGCAACTTTAAATTTAAATGGTGATTATATTTCTGATGCGTTAGCAGCACAAGTTGGGGGTATTGGGATTGCTCCAGGAGCTAATATTGGTGATAACACTGCCGTGTTTGAAGCAACCCATGGTACTGCGCCTAAATATGCAGGTCTTGATCAAGTTAATCCTGGCTCATTAATTCTGTCTGCAGAAATGATGTTGCGGCATTTAGGTTGGATTGCTGCTGCAGATTTAATTATTAAGGGTATGAATGGTGCAATTTTAGCAAAAACAGTAACATATGATTTAGCGCGTTTAATGGATGATGCAAAATGTGTAAGTTGTTCTGGTTTTGCGAAAGAATTGATTAAGCATATGTGATTATTTGTTAGTTTACTGGATAAATGTTGGATATCAGTCTATAAAATATAGTATGGAGAGTAAATAATTATATTGCTAACAAGGAGCAATTATAATGTTAAATAAAGAACTGGAATTTACTTTAAATATCGCTTTTCGTGAAGCTAAAGAAAAGCATCATGAATTTATGACTGTTGAGCATTTATTATTGTCATTATTGGATAATCATGCTGCTGGTAACGTTTTGCAAGCATGTGATACTAATATTGATGAATTACGACGTGATTTAATTAAGTTTATTGATGATACTACTCCAAAATTATCTTCTGATAATAGAGTGAGTCGCGATACACAACCAACATTGGGATTTCAACGAGTATTACAACGTGCGGTGTTTCATGTGCAATCATCAGGCAAAATGGAAGTGACTGGTGCTAACGTCTTGGCTGCGATTTTCAGTGAACAAGAAAGTCAAGCCGTGTATTTTTTGCGTCGTTACAATATTACGCGCTTAGATGTTATGAACTATATTACTCATGGAATTTCTAAACATTATGATTTAGGTAATGATTTTCATCATGGCATAGATGACGAATCATTCTCTAATGATGCTTTGGAATCGCCATTAGAGAGTTATTGTATTAATTTGAATAAACGTGCATTATTAGGGAAAATTGATCCATTAATTGGGCGCGAAGAAGAAGTGCAGCGTACAATTCAAATTTTATGTCGTCGCAGAAAAAATAATCCTTTATTGGTTGGTGAAGCAGGTGTTGGAAAAACAGCGATTGCTGAAGGCTTGGCGCGACAAATTGTGGAAACCGAAGTTCCTCATGCCATCAAAAAATGTGTGGTTTATTCATTAGATTTAGGCGCACTGTTGGCTGGGACGAAATATCGTGGTGATTTTGAAAAACGTTTTAAATCTGTATTACAACAATTAAGTAAACAAGAAGGCGCTATTTTATTTATTGATGAAATTCATACGATAATTGGTGCTGGAGCTGCATCAGGCGGAGTCATGGATGCTTCGAATTTAATTAAGCCATTATTGACGAATGGAGAATTAAAATGTATTGGTTCGACTACATATCAAGAATATCGTGGCATTTTTGAAAAAGATCGGGCTTTAGCGCGGCGTTTTCAAAAGATTGATATTAAAGAGCCATCTATTGATGAAACTTATGAAATTTTAAAAGGTTTACGCAGTCGTTTAGAAGAGCATCATGGAGTCAAATTTTCTTTACCAGCACTACGTGCAGCCACAGAATTAGCTGCAAAATATATAAATGATAGATTTTTACCAGATAAAGCAATTGATGTTGTTGATGAAGCCGGGGCTTATCAAAATTTATTAAGAACTAGTAAACGGCGTAAAATTATTGGTGTTGGGGAAATTGAAAGTATTGTTTCAAAAATTGCTCGCATACCGTTGAAAAAAATTTCTATACGTGATAAAGAATCTTTAAGAAATTTAGAACGCGATTTAAAATTATTAGTATATGGTCAATCTGAAGCGATTACGGCATTATCATCGGCAATTAAACTTGCCAGATCTGGTTTGCGTGATGGCTGTAAACCAGTTGGATGTTTTTTATTTGCAGGTCCTACTGGTGTTGGTAAAACTGAAGTTACGCGACAATTGGCTAATGTTTTAGGCATTGAATTATTGCGTTTTGATATGTCTGAATATATGGAAAAACATACAGTATCCCGTTTAATTGGGGCACCTCCAGGTTATGTGGGTTACGATCAGGGTGGATTGTTGACTGAAGCTGTGACAAAGCATCCACATTCAGTATTATTATTGGATGAAATTGAAAAAGCGCATCCAGATGTGTTTAATTTGCTGTTGCAAATTATGGATTATGGTACTTTGACAGATACTAATGGCCGACCAGCGGATTTTAGACATGTGATTATGGTGATGACTAGTAATGCTGGAGCAATAGAAAATAATCATAATGCTATTGGTTTTGCTATAGATGATGAACATAATTCTGGAGTTTTAGATGCCATTAAACAACAGTTTAATCCTGAATTTCGTAATCGTTTGGATTCTATGATTACTTTTTCATCACTTGATGTGGCTACTGTTGGTTTAATTGTTGATAAATTTATCATGGAATTAGATGAGCAATTAAGTCATAAAGGTGTGACATTGACAGTAGAATCTTCTGCTCGTAGTTGGTTAGTGGAGCATGGTTATGATAAAGCGATGGGTGCGCGGCCAATGGCGCGTTTAATTCAAGATCAAATTAAAAAACCATTAGCCGAAGAATTGCTGTTTGGAAAATTAAGAGCTGGTGGCCATGTAAATTTATTGGTAAAAAATGGTAAACTATATTTTGATAGTCAAAATCATCATGAAGGAGTTTGTTAAGTATGTTGAGTGTGATTATTATCACCAAAAATGAAGCTGCAAATATTGCACGTTGTTTACAGGCGTTAAGTTGGGTTGATGAAATTATTGTTGTAGATTCAGGGAGTGTTGATGCAACGGTGGCAATTGTAAAGCAATATACATCAAAGGTTTATACGCATGAGTGGCGCGGTTATGGTATACAAAAACAATATGCATTATCGCAGGCTCATGGTGATTGGGTGTTAAATTTGGATGCTGATGAAGTAGTTACGGCTGAATTACAACTACAGATTAAAATCGCTATCTTAGATAATACTTATGATGCTTATCGAATTCCGATCCGCATGAATTTTTATGATCAAAATGTACGATATTCGGCAAGTCCAAAACGTCATGTACGTTTATTTAAACGCGCTGGTGCATGTTATAGTTCCGATATAGTACATGAAAAAATTTTATTACCAGATACTGCAAAAATTGGTATGATGAAGCACGCGATTATGCATTATTGTTATCGAGATTTAAGTCATGCTTTAGCTAAGATCAATCTTTATTCATCTTATACTGCAAATACTAAAAAACATGCAGCACCGAGTATGATTAGAACCGTAGGTGCGGCTATGTGGATGTTTTTTCGATGTTTTATTTTACAACGCGGTTTTTTAGATAAAAAAGCTGGTTTTTTATTGGCCATTATAAATGCTGAAGGTGCTTTTTATCGTGGTATGAAGCAAATTTATAAAGATAGTAAGGTTATGTAGTGACAATTGAACAGTCATTAATGATGCGTGCGTTGCGTTTGCAACCGGTTTCTAGAACTCCAGTATGGATTATGCGTCAAGCTGGTAGATATCTCCCCGAATATCGGCAAATACGTGAA
Organism: Legionellaceae bacterium; assembly: GCA_964200955.1. Taxonomy (GTDB): domain Bacteria; phylum Pseudomonadota; class Gammaproteobacteria; order Legionellales; family Legionellaceae; genus CAXNCW01. Next base: position 9,505 of record CAXNCW010000004.1, on the reverse strand, counting down.
CAAGCAGGTAATTTTATGGCATTATGTCGTAATCCAGAATTAGCTTGCGCTGTGACCATGCAACCATTACAACGTTATCAATTAGATGCAGCAATATTATTTTCAGATATTTTAACTATTCCTGATGCAATGGGTTTGGGTTTGAATTTTATTGAAGGTGAAGGACCTATATTTCAGCGACGTATTACGAGTCTTGCGGCTATTAAACAATTACCAACAGTTGCAGTGATGGATAACTTGACATATGTTATGTCAGCAGTGCAATTAATTCGTAAAACTATGCCAGATAATTTGCCATTAATTGGGTTTTCTGGTAGTCCTTGGACTTTGGCATGTTATATGATAGAAGGTCAGAGTAGTCGTGATTTTAAGCATGCTTTATTATTTCTTTATAATCAACCGCAAGCATTACATGAATTATTAAATAAATTAACTATAGTGATTATGCAATATGTGGAAGCGCAGATTTTCTCTGGGGTTAATATTATTATGTTATTTGATACTTGGGGTGGGATTTTAACTAAAGCTAATTATTTAAATTTTTCCTTGCATTATATGACGCAAATTGTGCAATATATTAAACAACGTCATCCAAATATTCCAATAATTTTATTTACTAAAGGTGGTAATGCTTCGTTTACAGAAATGGTTGCAAGTAATTGTGATGCTATTGGTTTGGATTGGACTGTAGATTTAGGCGCTGTGAGGACCCAGGTAACTGGGAATGTTGCTTTACAAGGTAATTTAGACCCTAGTGTTTTACGTGCTGAAGCATCAGTGATTGAGAATCAGGTTTTGCAAGTATTAAAGTCATTTGGTTCTGGTACCGGGCATATATTTAATTTAGGTCATGGTATTACTCCAGATATTGATCCGGAGAAAGTTACGGTTATGATTGAAGCGGTGCGGCGTTTCTCCGGATCCGCTACTACAGAAGATATCAAGATTATTGCTTGAAAAGCATTTATAATGTATGATTATAGAACCTCAAAAATAAAACAACTTTTCTTATATATATTTTGAATTTTTTATGTGATAATTGGTGTTTTTATCATAAAATTCAGAGAGAAACTTTTCATGGAACAACTCAAGCAACCAGACATAGAATGTTTTAAAGATCAATTACAAGATTTAATCAAACCTTACCAACAAGAACAAAATCAACGTCAAAAAAAATCTGATTTTTTAAAAAAATGTGTAAATTGTATTGAGAAAAATGATTTTTTTCAATTAGAAGATCTGTTAAATAGTAAACAAGCTATTGATGTTGTGAACGATGCTAATTTTAATTCATGTAGTTATATTTTTAATGAGTTGCGAAAATTTGCAGAAACTCAAATAGATAATTATCGATTAAAATTTAAAGGGACTTTATTACAACTAGCACAAGAAGCTAATCTTCCTTTAGAAATCGATATGTCACGATTTTCTGTATTAAAAGGAATCGAAGGTACATTAGATTTTGCTACTAGAAAAACAACTATAAATCAACTTGTACTAAAATCAATAGATCCAAAGCGTATTATTGCCACATTAATTAAATTAAAACGTTGTCTTTATGAGACTCCATTTGAACCACAAACATTTATTAATGCATTACTCCAGTGTTACAATGAAAGTTTAAAAAAAGAAGGTCGTAGTACTAGCGAGGCTGTACCTATTCACCAACTTTATACTGATTATGTATGGTCACTACAAAGCAAGACATTTTTTCAAAATATGGACAAAAATAAATTCAAAGGCTATTCTATAGATCAATTTGCCGTGGATCTATGGCGATTTTTTGAATCGAAGGTATCTACTGCAGAAGGTGGTTATCGTATTAGATTAAATTCAGGACGAGGAAAATCATTTTGGTTAATTGATCAAGATGGTGAAAAACGCCAAATAACACACGCATTATTTATAAAAAATTAATAGGTTTTCAACAATGATGACACAAGATCGTATTGAACAACTCAAACCATTTCAAGCCAGAGTAATTATCGAAGGATTGCGAAAAGGCATTGTACCTATGGAATATGTTGCTTTCTTCACTGTGGGACGACAAAATTGGTTAAAATTTGTTGAAGAAGATTTAGATTATTTTATTGCAAACGGCGGTGGCAAAGTTAGGTTTATCAATGGAGATTATGGTGATGGGAAAACACACTTTATGTCTGTTGTTAAACAACTCGCTATTCAAAAAAACTTTGCGTCTTCTTTTGTGGTATTAACCAGAGAAATACCAATTCATAAATTTGAAATTGTTTATCAAGAAATAGTATCACAACTATGCGGTAATTTTGATGGGATCGGCATTCGTTGTCTAATCAAACATTGGTTAAAAATTCAAAACATTAATGAAAATGAGATAGGATCTCTGGTTACTGCGTTACGTGAGATTCCAGGCATGCAATTGGACTTTGCCAATGCACTAATTGGGATGTTACGCATCCACACTGCATCTGAAACATTAGAAGAAAATGATGCTTGTGAAGAAATATTATACCAATGGTTTGAGGGTAAAAAAGTTGCCAAGAAAGATCTTAAGAAATTTCATGTTTTTGAATTACTTAACAAAACCAATAGTAAGCATTTTTTGCAATCATTAATTGCTTTTTTAAAAATAACTCATCATAAAGGTCTCATTTTATTTCTTGATGAATTGGAAACAGTGTTAGCGCAAGGCGCTGCTATTCGTAATGCTGCCTATGAAAATGTACGCTTATTGATGGATAACACCGAGAGCACCCAATATTTACAATTATTTTTTTCATTAATTCCCGATGTATTGTTATCAGAAAAAGGTTTTAAATCTTATGATGCTCTCTGGAGTCGAGTACGTACAATTGGCGATTCCGATGAGGTGAATTATCGCAGTACTCTCGTGGATTTACACAAAACCCCATTAAAACGCCAAGAACTAATTGATTTAGGGATGTCGTTGCGAAAAATTCATGAAATTTCTTATCGTTGGAGTGCCGAGACAGTGGTATCCAATGATCTCATCGCTAACATTTGTAAAACTCAAGAAGATTTAGGTGTTTTAAGTGAAGTGCGTTTATTTATTAAGCAAATGATTCGTTGTTTAGATATAACAGAACAGGGCAATACTATGGATGACTCAAATCTTATGGAAAATTTACTAGAAACTCAAAAAGCTAATGATCTTGAGAAAGCACAGCAACTTGAACCGGCTTGGGATTCTTAAGATGGATAGATTTTCTTTAAGGTACGCTGTTGAGAGATTGCGTACTGGATTATTTGATGCGGTAGCAGTAAATCATTTAACTGTAGAACAAGATCGTATAGAAAATGTTTTTTCTAAAAGTCTACAAGCTCTAGAACAAGGCACAGCAGATCCATTTTGTATTTGCGGATCTTATGGACAAGGAAAATCGCATACTTTAACGTATTTGAATCAATTAGCGCTTGCACAAGGTTACGCCACAAGCATCGTGCAATTAGATGTCAGAGAAGTACCATTTAATCAATTTGCTATTGTATATCAATCAATTGCGGAAAAATTATCGTTACCAGACGGTAAAGCGCTCGCTACTGCGTGGAAATTGGCTAATAAAAAAGATTTCTTACAGATTTTAGATACTATACCGCATCGTTTTAAAATGATACTCACTGCGATGTTATATAAAACCAAGCCGCTGCCTGCAAAAGAAATGTTATTAAAAAAACATAAGAATTATCGGCCACGCGAGTACAAAGATTGGCTTGAACAAGCATTGATAGGATACAACATACCGACCACATATCTCAAAAGTATTTGCAAATATCGCGAAATAGCCAACTATCAAGATCAATCTTTGCTGTGTCGTGGTAATGATCAATATTTTCACATGGTGCAATCTTTAGGATTAATATTAAAAGAGTTAGGCTACAAAGGATTAATTTTGTTTTTTGATGAAGCTGAGTCTATTGCGCAATTACGTTTAAATAATCGCATTAAAAGTTATCAACTTTTAGATCAATTTTTTCAAACTCAAGGTTATGTATTACCAATTTTTGCTTTTACAGAAGATTTTTTTAATAAAGTTAATAATGAATCGTACGATGATGACCGAGCAATTTTTACAAAAAATTATGCACAAACTTGGGCAAATCTATCTATTCTACGTCTGCAAGATTTTTCTGCTCAAGGGTGGGAATCATTACTCGATCGTCTTATGAAAATTTATTCGCAAGCTTATCAAATTGATTTACCTCTGCAAATAAAAGCCAATTTACAAATATTATTGGATAAATTTAAAGCGCAAGAACTGCGATTTCGGCTAAAAGCATTAATAAATAAACTCGACATAGATACTCAGCACAGCTTCTTGGATACTTAGGCACTGTTAGGAAATAACTTGAATATTTTTATGAAGAGTATCCCTAATACCTATCGAGCTTTTTTCTCGGGTTTTATTACTCTCACTGCTGCACAAAAACAGTTAATTCAACCAATTTTACAGGGTCAGGATGTGGTGTTACAGGCAAGTACCGGTGCCGGTAAAACTGAAGCGGTGCTTGCTCCAGCCACTGAAAAATTAATCGTCCATGATGATCATTTCACCATCGTTTATATCGTACCTACGCGTGCTTTAGCTTTGGATCTACATCGAAGAGTTAAGCCTATATACAAAAAGTTAGGTTTGAAATCTGGAATTCGTACTGGCGATGGTAAACATTTACGTGATGCAAAACCAGAGCTGCTTATAATGACTCCAGAATCATTGGATGTAATGTTAGGCAGCGCTAATCAAGATAATAAATATTTTCTTAAACATGTATCTATAATGATTGTCGATGAAGTACATGTATTTCTTCATGATAATCGCGGTCATCAATTAGCATATCTACATCGTCGTCTTGCTGTGCAAACTGTAGGTAAACTTCAAACTATTGCATTATCTGCTACCATTGATAATGCTGAGGATATTACGCAGTTGTTTAATCTGAGTAAACCACCATGTTATTATCAACAATCTGTTACTAAAAAATTACAACCATGCTGGGTACATATTAAAGATGAAGAACAAGAGCTGGTGCCATTATTTGATAGTTTATATCACCAATCTGGTTGTAAGAAACTATTAGTATTTGCCAATAGTCGCAAAAAATGTGAACAATTATACGATATTCTTAATCAAGATGGTATTTTTGCACAGAAGATTTTTGTACATTATTCGAATTTATCCACTAAAGAAAGAAAATTTATTGAAGCGGCTTTTAGAGAAAGAAAAATAGGTGTTTGCATTGCAACCAGTACTCTAGAATTAGGCATTGATATTGGTGATATAGATGGCGCCGTACTTATTGGACCACCACCATCAACTATGGCATTTTTACAAAGAATTGGCCGTAGTAATCGTCGCCAGCAACACGTTAACTTGTGGGGTATTTGTTACGGTCATAACGCGAGTAAACAACTTATCCGTTTTTTAGCTCTTTTTGAGTTAGCACAGGAAAATTTTATTGAAAAATGCCGCATATCAGCAAATTACAGCGTGCTATTTCAACAAATTTTATCGTGTCTATATGCAAAAAAAATATTATCAAAAGATTCGTTAACTTTACTTTTTAAAGCAAAACCTGAAAATTTACTTTGTATTTTACAACATATGATCGCTAACAAGTGGCTTCAATCAATCAAACATCCTGAGTTTTATGATGGCGGTTGGCGTTATTTTTCATCATTGAAACAGAAAAAAATCTGGAGTAATTTTCCACCAACCGATGAAGAATATGATGTAATTTTAGATTATGAAAAAATTGCGGTTTTACCGTTATCAATGGTTAGGCAATTAGAAATTGGTAATATTATTCAATTGACAGGGAAAGTATTACGCATTTTGGAAATTGAAAAAAAACAAGCCGTTTTTGAAGTTTTGGTGGAACAATCTAATGAAATTGTTAACAAAGAATTAGTTTGGTGCGGATTGGGACCACTTACTTCTTTTGAAGTAGCGCAAAAAATGCATAGTATTCTTTTAGATAAATCTATACCATTAGGCCTGTTAAATCGTACAAAGATTCTTTTAGAACAAGACAGAGCACAAATAACACAATCATTGGTGCAACTTAATGGTATTCAGGTCCATAAATTAAGCAACGGCATCTATCGTTACGAAACATTTTTAGGAACAGTCGGTAATTATATATTACATAATTTAATTAAAACGCAATTGTCAGCTACAATAGAAGGGTTAGCGGTAAGTTTTGATGAAGTCGGTCTTGAATGCAATGAATGGATTCCAGTGCATTCGCTAAAAATGCCGCATACGCTGACGGAATTTCAAGAGTGGGTTGCGGACAATTTATCTTTGTTGAAGAGTGATTTTTCCTGGAATAATTGGCTACATTGCCTGCCTGAAGAATATCAACAACAAGAAATTGGTTCACGTCTATATGACGTTAAAATATTAATAGCTTTTAAAAAGTATAATGCAAACTCTATGGAGATGCCAATTTCGCTAGCTAACAATAACGACAAAACCACCATAGTAACAACTGAATTGCAATTACAAGGTGTGCCTTGGTCGCTCAAAGATGAACAACTTGATTGGGGTCTGATGGTTTTTCCTCATCTGCCTGTAGATCAACCAAGTTTATCTTTATTAACTGCAACGCAATTTCAAAATTATGTAACACAACAATCATGTCCAAGATTAGCTAGATTTCAACAACTTAATTACCAAATAGAGCCACATCCACGATTTCATGCAATTAATCAAAAAAAAATAATTCGTCAACAACAAGGATTGCTTTTCAAAAAACAAGTGCTTGCAGCACTGCAAAATACCACCAAAGTTTGTTTTGCAACTACAGAATTTACTTGGCAACAGGCAATCAATACAGTAATATTAGATAAAACATCGTTGTTATTAGCGCACGCAAAACTTCTACTATCAACAGAAAACCTTAGTGGTCGTCCTGATTTGATTTATATCAAACATCAAGAATCTCATATTTGTTTAGAAGTATGGGATATAAAATTTTCTCAATCAGTAAGTTATGCTCAAAAATGGCGTGTAGCTTTCTATACATCAATGTTAGATTGCTTGTTAAAAAATGTAACATTTTTATTGCCAGTGCAAATTTCCGCTCTTGGTGGACTGATTTACCATACGAATGATTCAGAAAAATTATTTGAAAAAACTCCATTTTTATTAGCTCCTTATATGGTATGGTTACCACGGTTACTTGCCAAGTGGAAAAATGATGCTGCACACGAATCATCTATTGAAAATTATGCTATAGAATTTTCCTGCACATCTTGTAACTATTTTTCTTACTGCTATCAAGACATGCTGTGTACAGACTCCATATCAGAAATCCAGCAAACTATTATTGTACAAAATATTGCATCTAATGATTTCCCGAAAAACTCTAAACATTGGTACTTTATTTACTATGATCATGAAAACGTGCAATGGCAGTGTTGGGAAAATGGCGTATCGATAAATGAGCTATGTGTGCATGCAGAAGATTATTCAACAATCGCAGCATTTCGCATAGAGGTTGCTAAGCAATTGCAAACCTATTGGCTCCACTCAATAAATCAAGGTAAACACCCACATTTACTATTTTATGATGCAACCGACTGGTATCGGTTTCAACAAGATTTTCAATCAACCGTATTGAAATCATTATGGGCTACGCATGTATGTTGGACTGTTATTCAAACTGTACTTAAAACTCAGTTTATCTGGCCTATTCATGGCCGAATTACAGCACAGCAAATTGGTAAATGCCTGGGATTTCTTCAGAATCACACTCAACCTTTAAGCTTATATCATCGCGAATCATTGATGTCATTTGATCTTTATAGACAAATTTGGCATTGGTGTATAAATAATTCAAAAAGTACACGTATAGTAAAATATATAGACAATAATAAAACATCTGCAGTGCTATTAATGCAAGCTTATAGATTGACGCATCATCGAGAAACTGAATGTCGTCTGCATGATATTATTGAATTTCAAAAAAATCCATTACCAGAACGTGTAGAGCAATGCCGTGCCATAGGCCCAATGAGTTTTATGGGTAATACAATCAATAAAAAATGTTATCAATTTTTTATTGATACAACAGTTACGGTATCTAAATTTAGAGTTGGGGATTTTTTAAAATTATCTCCAGTCGACAGTGAACAAATTCAAGATGGCTTTTCTGTAATACTTGATACTTACCAGCCTGATCAAGGAACTCTTTCTGTACGTTCTTTATCTACAAAAATAAGTTTAAGCGCAACTAAATTATACAAATTAGATGAAGATGCAACTGATTGGAATGCACCAAAAATCACTAAAGTTTTAAACTTATTACAAAATCCAAATTTTAATCCTGCAGTAATGCAACTGTTACTTGGGCAAGCAAACAATATCACATCTAGTTCAACAGCTTGGATTGAACGGTGGTATCAATTACAAGCTCCGCAGGCAAAATTAAATAAGTTGCAACAACAAGCATTAGCTTTACCATTTCAAAAAAAAGTTGGACTCATCGAAGGACCGCCTGGAACTGGCAAAACTCATTTATTAGTTTGGACACTAATTGCACTAATAGCACAGGCTAAAGCTTGGAATAATTCAATAAAAATTTTGATAACCGCGCAAACACATCATGCAATCGATCAGATTCTTCAAAAAATAGCAAAAATTCTGCCAGTGGCCAATGTTTCGAATGTTGCCTTATATAAATATGGACGCTACGATGTCAGTCAATTAGAAAAATTAGGCATTGAGCAAATACATAATGCTGAAACACTTAATCAGTATTCTTGCTGTATACTTGGTTCTACTGGATTTGGTGTTTATCAACTGTTAGAATCTAAAAATTTCCCTAAATTATTTGATTGGGTTGTGATTGATGAAGCATCACAAATATTGACTTATTATGCACTGATAAGTCTTATTTTTGGCAAAGGACAAGCACTATTTTATGGGGATACGCAGCAATTATCCCCTATATTACAGGGAAACTATGAGCATACCGCGTTTGTTCCTCAATCAATATTACAAGAATTAATCTCTCGTTATAGCTCGCAAAATTGCTTACGCCTAAATGAAACCTATCGTATGAATCCGGATATTTGTAAATTTGCTAGCACACAGTGGTACAACAACGCATTACAATCTGTGGTCGTCAAAAAAGATCAACAACTAAATTTGCTGCGTTATCCATTGTTCCAAGATTCTTTAGATGCCGATCTAGATCCAAAGAAATCGCTAGTAATTGTTCAGATCGATCATGTAGGATCGCAGCATTCTTCATTAGCAGAAGCGCGTTGGATAGCAACTGCGGTACAGCGTCTTATAAATGATTATGCAATAAATATAGAACAAATTGGTATCATTTCTCCACACCGTTTACAAAATAATACTATCATCTTGGCTGTGAAGGAGGCTTTACCTTATTTATTAAAATTACCAAGAGTCGATACAGTTGAGCGCATGCAAGGATCAGAATTTGATATTGTGATTTTTTCTGCTACTGTTGCTGATAAAACTAAAATACATAG
>CAXNCW010000003.1:0-16758 GCA_964200955.1 Legionellaceae bacterium | reverse complement strand
ATTTAAAGAACAATTTACTAAATCTGCACTTGGTAATTTTGGTTCAGGATGGACTTGGTTGGTACAAAATGATAAGGATACGTTAAAAATAGTTAATACAAGCAATGCCGGAACAATATTAACAACCAATGCACAAGCATTATTAACATGCGATGTTTGGGAGCATGCTTATTATATTGATTATCGTAATGCACGTCCGAATTATCTCAATGCTTTTTGGGAATTAATCGATTGGGATTTTGTTACAGAGAATTTAATGTAATCCTTTATTGAGCAAATCTTCGGCTATTATTATAAATAATCACAAAATTTATAATTTATGCTGGAGATAACAATACAAAATAATCAAGAAGTGTCTTACAAACTCAAACTTCTATGCTGTTTCTGCTCATTGCTGTGTGGGGTTAACTGTTGTAAATTGACGCATGAATGATGAAATAAATGATACTTATTCATTGGTGATTTTGACGACATCATCTGATATTTTATAGATTGCAACTCATATCTTGCTTGTAATTGAATCTCTGACAACGTTTCATCCATATACATATCATGAATATTAAAATATTTTTTAAATCCGGCTATATAATGTTCATGTATTGTTAATAAATTAATATTATTACCACAATAAGCATTATATATATCATTAATGGATGTACTACGTAACCATCTAGCAATATACATATATTTATTGGAATGCATAAAACAAAATAACAATTCTTCTCTAGTTTCTGTAGGAATCTGATCAAAATTGCCATGTTCTTTACATGCTTTTGTATATAACATAACAGCAGCATCAGAAAGAAAATTTGCTAACAATGAGAAACCGATAGCGCCATGATGTGGCGCCTCATCTCGTAAAATTGTTGCAATATTTTTAATAAATTCAAAATTACGTTTTTGCAAATCATGAAACAATACTGTGGTGATTTGGCAAATAGTTTCCCCAAGTGCATGATAAGAGTGATATTTGCATGATGCTTTCAATAATTGACTTAATTCCTCAAGATCTACCATATAATTTATATTTTCATGATCTATCATATAATACAAATAGCCATAAACAAATTCAAAAGTAGTTAAATGTTCTGGGGTTTTAAATTTAAAATTTTCTAGGTCCTTCACTGGGAGTTGCTCTAAGATCGATAACCAAAAATCACTATATTTTTCATGAGCAATTACTGCGCGCACAGATTGATCATTCTTCAGTAACTTAAATAAAATATTCAATTTTTTTAAGTTATTAGAACAAATTAAAAGCGAATTACAAAAAATTATGCCTATTGATTTATTTTGCATTTTTAAAACCATTTAAGTAGATAATCACCTAATTGTATAATATGATTGAGTGGTTATCTACTGTTATTATTTTTTTTGCTTTTGACCAGCTTTATTACATCTTATATCATCTAATATATCTTGCAACTGATTTTGCTCTGGTTTTGGCTTTTCTTTTTGATTTTGTTGTTGTTTCTGATTCTGTGTGTCAGCTTCATCATAGATTTTCTGAGCCATCTGAGTCTGCTTCGTAAATAATGTTTTAGGATCTTTATCATGATTTGGAAGCTTTAAGTTAGCAAGACCTGAATGTTCAGCAAGAATTTGTGATTCTTTCGGATAACATTCCATATCCAAACCATAAATATTAAATAATTCAAACACAACTCTATTATTAGTTATTTGTTGATTTTGGAAGTTTTCTTTATAATTTTGAAAATTAAATACCCCATCCTCAAGACGCTTAATAATTTCATTTTGCAGATCTAATGGTAATAAAAATAACAAAACTTTCTCATCTGGAGAAAGACTTATATTTTGAAATTTTTTCTTGGCTTCATATCTTTGGTCTGCGCTTTTTACAAACTTTGTATCTTGCTTATCAACATTCAAAAGAGTAGGTTGCAGCCGAACAACAGAACCCATGTCAATAGGAATAACCAGATTATTAGATACCAAATAATTTGATTCGTTTGTATCTGTTTGATTATAACCTAACTCAAGCATTTTCTCGTTTATTTTATTTTTTTCTGATACATTTGCATTTCTATCTTTTCTTATGTATGGCAATAGTAATATCATAGATTGTTCAACTTCTGTACTATCTATGACATCCTCATTGACAACTATTTTACGCATATTTTCTAGATCTTCTTTCGTTACATCCTCTGGAAATGCTAGAATATCAAAATACTCATATTCCCGTATATCCTCTGGTCTATGAAAAAGCTTTGACATTGTTACTGAAGAACAAGCGAGATTTTGGTATTCCCCACCTAAAGCAGACATCACCTCATTCCATTGTTTTGCTTCCTGTTCAAAATAATTTGAACTGGATGGGGAATACTTTAAAGCAAATTCTTTTCCATTAAACTCAACAAGATACACTGCGCCACCTTTCCCAGCCCCAATCGGTAGACCATTATTTAAAACACGACAACCTTGACCAGATGCTAATATAACTTGCAAGATTTTCATAATTGCTCCAAGAGTAATTTTATATGTAAGCGGTTAATTAAACCTCTTATTGTTTTGTATATCATTCTGCCAATCCTCTTGTTTAAGACTTGGCGACTTTGTAACATTTTGCGACAACGTCTTTAAGGCATCTTTCTTTTCTTGAGTTGGAACTTGAATCTTAATCTTAACTTTCTCTAAGTCTACAAGCATAAAACTTTTTTCAATATTTAATGCATCAGCAAGCTCGGAAATAAATGTTTCAGTCAATTGATAAGAATGCAAGTAATATTGATAATGTTTGATAACATTATCAATGATAATAGTTAATTGATTTTTCACGCCATTCCCATCAGATGAATGAATAATGTCTAGCATTCTTGATATTATCTCATCTTTATAGAATTTAACGTCACACATGGATTTTAAATATAATCGTTCTTGCTGGGATTCTTGTTGATATTGTTTTTCATTCTGTTGCTGATTTTTTTTCTGATTCTGTTTGTTTTCTTTCTTATCTTTTTGATTTTGTTGCTGTTTATTTGACTCATCCGGGTTCTCTGCTTTTTTCTTCATAATAACCTCCAAATATAATTTTTTATATATAAAATTATTATAGACTATTTTTAATCGTTGATGCGCTAGATCATTAGGAATTTCAATACAGCTTTGACTAAAAATAAGCCAGCCTGGAATTGCGCAAATTTTAGTCTTCCTGTAACGACTGTCGATTATATTTAGGAAATGATTGGAAACCCCAGCGATTTTGCTACCAACTTGTCATGTTTGTTTCGTTGCTTATCATCCATAATAATCTCCAAATATAATTTCTTATACATAAAATTATTATAGATTATGTTTATTTATAAAGCGAATTAATGAGTGAATCATCAGCAATTCTAATTATGACAAGTTACGGTTTAATATTTTCGCCCACTATAGTTTCGGCGCAAATAAAACTTGTTAAAAAATAATTTTTATATTATTTTAGCAATAATTATACTTAATAATGAGGTAACTATATATGAAATTTGCTCAACAATTTAAAAAGAGACTTGCTAGTTATCAGAAAGCACTTGAGAATTCTTCCCTCTATGCTCTTGCTTCTTCCATTGTGGACAATTCCAGACCCGTGGCTTTACTATACTCACTATATGCATTAACAGTGTGTGCAGCAGCCCCAGCACTATCTACAATAGTACCTCTTACTGATATTGTTGTTTTATGGCTAGTTAGTGTTCCGCTAGCAAGTATCATTCTTCCTAATACACTAGTGGTATTAGCTGAATTAGTGACACCACCTATAGCATTGTTTGCTGAAAGCGGAATATATCTATTTACTGATACATATACAGCAGCAGAAAAATATATAAAACAAAATAAAAAAGCATTCATTGCTTTAACAAATGAAGAAATATCTCAAGCAGAACATATAAATGAATTAAGAGATGATCTGGCATTATACCATACTTTATTAGAGAAATTCAGTAAATTAGATGAGGCTTTAACTAAAAGAAACAATACTCAAGAAGATCTTGACGATAATCTCATTATGGATGATTTGGCAATTATGCCAATAAAAGACCCGATTATTATATTTAAAGAATACAAAGATGAAGCCGGCAAATGGAATGCTCTGCCACATACTTTAAAAATTACTTGTGTTGAAAGCATTCATAAGCAATTAAAGCCCTGGCAGCATCCAGGAACAAGAGAAGATATGCAATCAGCATTATTGACACATAAAAATAGCGCCACACAACAATTATACTCAGCCAGGTATACTGTTTATAACTATGAACACGGTATGCGACCACACGTTTTACGTGAATTGCAAGAGTTCATAGCAAAGCAAGTCAAAGCACAAACAAATAATCAACAACAAGCAGCTAATAATCATGATCTTTTTGATGGCAATAATCATAGCAACGGACGCGGTTTCTTTTCTCAATTATCATCTAATAATACCAAAGATGATTTATCTTTAGATATCAATCTATCATTTAAATAATTGACAGTGAAGTTTATAGATTTATGGATACCGCGCATAAAGCGCGGTACGTAGGGATTTATCGCGAGCAGAAAACAACCGCCATCAACTTTTAATTTCTTTAACCGCAGCACCAAGATCACTTGGAGATCTTACAGTACTCACACCAGCCGCCTTTAATGCTGCATATTTATCCTCAGCAGTCCCTTTGCCACCAGCAATGATAGCTCCAGCATGACCCATACGTTTACCAGCTGGTGCCGTAACTCCAGCAATATAGGCTACCACTGGTTTGGTAATATAATTTTTAATATAGTCAGCGGCTTCTTCTTCTGCAGAGCCACCAATTTCACCAACTAAAACAATTATTTTGGTTTGCTCATCTTCTTCAAATAATTTTAAAACATCAATAAAATTAGTGCCAGCAATAGGATCACCACCAATACCAACACAAGTACTCTGACCAAAGCCTGCATCCGTAGTCTGCTTCACTGCCTCATAAGTTAACGTACCTGAACGCGATACAATGCCAACACAACCTGGCAGATGAATATACCCTGGCATAATACCAATCTTACAAGCACCAGGAGTAATTACCCCAGGACAATTAGGACCTATTAATCTAGTATCTGTATTATTATCTAAATACACTTTAATTTGTAACATATCTAATACTGGAATCCCTTCAGTAATACAAACAATTAATTTAATGCCTGCATCAGCCGCTTCAATAATTGAATCCTTACAAAATGGTGCTGGTACATAAATTACACTAGCATCAGCTCCAGTAATCGCCACAGCATCAGCTACCGTATCAAATACTGGTAAATCTAAATGCTTGTGCCCACCCTTACCAGGAGTAATCCCACCAACCATATTAGTACCATATGCAATTGCTTGCTCAGAATGAAACGTACCCTGTTTACCAGTAAAGCCCTGACAAATAACTTTTGTATTTTTATTGATTAATATACTCATTTGATCCTCTCAATTAAGCAACAGCTGCAACGATTTTTATTGCAGCATCATTTAAACCATCTGCAGCAATAATATTTAACTTACTTTGGTTAAACAGTTGTACACCTAATTTTGCATTATTACCTTCTAAACGCGCTACTACGGGAACTTTGACCCCAACTTCTTTCACTGCAGCAATAATACCTTCAGCTATTAAGTCACAACGCACAATACCACCAAAAATATTTACTAGAATGCCTTTAACTTTATCATCAGATAAAATAATCTTGAATGCTTCAGCAACCCGTTCTTTCGTAGCACCGCCGCCAACATCTAAAAAATTCGCCGGATCGCCACCATGAAGTTTAATTACATCCATCGTCGCCATCGCCAAGCCTGCACCATTAACCATACAACCAATATTACCTGCCAATGGTACATAATTTAATTCCCACTCAGTTGCGCGATTGACACGCGCATCTTCCTGTGTCTGATCACGCATGTTTTTCAATTGTGGCTGCCGATATAACGCATTACTATCGAGGATCACTTTACCATCTAAACATAATAAATTACCCTGTTTGGTAACTACCACTGGATTAATTTCTAAAATATTTAAATCGCATTCTATAAACATTTTCCCAAGACCAAGCATTAATTTGGTAAATTGCTTAATTTGGTCATCAATTAAACCCAATTTAAACGCCAAAGCTCGACATTGATAAGGCATCACACCAACTAACGGATCAATAACCACTTTAAAAATTTTGTCTGGAGATTCATGAGCAATTTGCTCAATATCCATACCGCCTTCAGTCGATGCCATAATAATTAAACGTTGTGATGCCCGATCAATAACTGCACTTAAGTACAGTTCTCTAGCAATATCACAAGGCTCTTCAATCAAAACTGCTTGAATTAATTGCCCAGTAGCATCCGTTTGATAAGTTACTAAATGTTTACCTAGCAATGATTTAACCACTTCGACCATTTCTTCTTTATTTGTAACAATTTTCACACCACCAGCTTTGCCACGCCCTCCAGCATGTACTTGCGCCTTCACTACTAATGTATTCAAATTTAACTGATTAGCAACTTGTATAGCATCATCAACAGCATAAGCTACTTGGCCATTAGGTACTGGCAAACCATATTTTCTAAATAATTCTTTAGCCTGATATTCATGTAAGTTCATCTGCTATCACCTTAAATATTAATTAATATGCGCGCTGGATCTTCGAGCATTTCTTTAACTGCCACTAAAAATTGTACTGATTCTTTACCATCAATTAAGCGATGATCATAAGATAACGCCAAGTACATCATCGGACGTATTACAATTTGTTTATTCTCGACAACTGGACGCTCAATAATTTTATGCATACCCAAAATACCAACTTGTGGTGAATTAATGATTGGTGTCGACAATAACGAACCAAAAATACCACCATTGGTAATGGTAAAAGTACCACCTTGCATTTCTTCAAGCGCTAACTTACTTTGACGCGCACGTACTGCGAAATCTTGTATAGATTGCTCAATATTTGCCATGCTCATGGTATCTGCATCACGCAACACCGGTACCACTAAACCACGTTCAGTTGAAACAGCAATTCCAATATCATAATAATCATGATAAACAATATCGTGACCATCGAGAGATGCATTCATTGCCGGGAAGCGTTTTAATGCCGCCACTATAACTTGTGTTACAAAGGACATAAAGCCCAAACGCACACCATATTTTTTTTCAAAACTATCTTTATATTGCGCACGTAAATCCATAACCGCTTGTAGATTAACTTCATTAAAAGTAGTTAACATAGCGGCATCATGCTGTGCTTTAACAAGGCGTTCTGCAATTTTTGTACGTAAGCGTGTCATAGGTACACGACGTTCGGCGCGAGCATTGACTGTTGGCGTCACAGCGACCTTAGCCGATACATTGTTTGCTTTGGGTTTATCTAAAAAATTCAATACATCAGTTTTACTGACACGACCTTCTATAGCTGGAACTTGTTCTACCGTTAAATCATGCTCCGCTAAAACTCGGCGCGCCGCTGGCCCTGCTGCAACTGACGCAGCAACTGCTGTTGTGGCAACTATGGGCTCAACAACAAGATTAACCGCATCAGACACTTCAATATGTGCAATGATCTGTCCTGATAATACCGTATCACCAGTATTAGTAATAATATCTTTTAAAATACCAGCAACCGGTGCTGGTACTTCTAATACGACTTTATCCGTTTCTAAATCTAATAAATTTTCATAACGCGCAACCTTATCACCAATATTTTTATACCAAGCAGCAATGGTTGCATCCGCTACAGATTCTGGTAATTGCGGTACTTTCACTTCAATAAGGTTAACTGACATAATGTTCCTTGAATTTAAAAGCTTGTTCTACTAATTCTTGTTGTTGTTGTGCATGCAATGCGGCGCTACCAACAGCAGGCGCTGCCGCCGATTCTCTACCAACATAAATTAATTGTTGTGTTTTTTGTAAACATTCAGCAATATTATATTGTACGCTAAACCATGCACCCTGATTTTTTGGCTCTTCTTGACACCAAATAATTTTTTTTGCCTGTGGATATTGCTTTAATATAGATGACAAAACCATCGCTGGAAATGGATATAATTGCTCAATACGTATAATTACCACAGAATGTAACTGCTGCTCACGGCGTTTTTGCAATAAATCATAATACACTTTCCCACAACATAAAATTACTTGAGTAATATCCTTAGCTACATAAGAATCAATTTCATCAATTACTAACTGGAAACTACCACTAGTCAAATCCGCTAATGACGACACAGCCAATTTATGTCGTAACAAACTTTTCGGTGTCATGACTATCAACGGCTTACGAAATTTACGCAACATTTGCCGGCGTAATAAATGAAAAATTTGCGCCGGTGTAGTTGGCGTACAAACTTGCATATTATTTTGCGCACACAATTGCATAAACCTTTCTAAACGCGCAGAAGAATGCTCAGGACCCTGACCTTCATAACCATGAGGTAAAAACATGACCAAGCCACATAATCTACCCCATTTTTGTTCTCCAGAGCTAATAAATTGATCAATAACTACCTGAGACCCGTTGGCGAAATCACCAAATTGAGCTTCCCAAATTACTAACGCTTTCGGATCGGCAGCTGCATAACCGTATTCAAAAGCTAGTACCGCTTCTTCAGATAATACTGAATCAATTACCACAAATAATTTTTTCTGTTGTGGCGTTGCAATATACTCTAACGGCGTATATGTATCACCAGTGGCTATATCATGAAATACGGCATGTCTATGCACAAAAGTACCACGACCACTATCTTGTCCAGATAAACGTATTTCATAACCATCATGCAACAAAGTTGCATACGCCATAATTTCAGCATAGCCCCAATTTAAGGCTTTATCACCACCAGTCATATTTTTCCGGTCTTGTACCAATTTCTTTACCACTGGATGCAAAGTAAATCCTGACGGTAAATGCTGTAATGTGACTGATAATTCTTGTAATAATGCTAAACTTACTGTCGTATCTACAGGATCGGTCCACTGAGCATTAATATATAAGTGCCAATCATGTACTAATTTACCAGGATAATCATCATGTATAGTTTCAACAACAGCTCTACCAGTATCTAAACAATTACGATAATCATCAATAAATTGTTGTACTTGCGATTCTGTCACTAAGCCCGCTGCAATTAATTTGCGCGCGTATAATGCCTGTGCGGTCGGTAAACTCTTAATTTTCTTATACATCACCGGTTGCGTAATTGCCGGTTCATCAGCTTCATTATGACCATTACGACGATAGCACACTAAATCAATCACCACATCACGCTTAAATTGCATGCGAAATTCAAAAGCTAACTGAGTCACAAATAATACGGCTTCCGGATCATCTGCATTCACATGAAAAATCGGAGCTTGGATCATTTTCGCAATATCAGTACAGTATAGTGTAGATCGCGCATCCGCAGGATTACTCGTAGTAAATCCAATTTGATTATTAATCACCACATGAATCGTACCACCAGTTGCATAACCACGTGATTGTGAAAAATTAAACGTTTCCATGACTACACCCTGACCAGAAAAAGCAGCATCGCCATGAATAATTAACGGAATCACTACATTCTTCGCTGCAAGATCATTATATAAACCTAAGCGTGAACGCACTGCGCCTTCAACAACTGGTCCAATAATTTCCAAATGTGAAGGATTAAAAGCTAAAGCAACATGAACAATATTTCCATTTGCAGCACGAATATCTGAAGAAAATCCCATATGATATTTAACATCACCAGTTAAATGGTTGGCTATTTTACTTTTTCCTTCAAACTCTTGAAACAAAGCATCCGGTTCTTTCCCTAAAACGTTAACTAAAACATTTAAGCGCCCACGATGCGCCATCCCTATCAAAACCTCACGGACATTGCTTTGACCCGCTTGATTCAATAACAATTTCAACATCGGAATTAAAGCATCACCACCTTCCAAAGAAAACCGTTTTTGACCAACAAAACGTGATCCTAAATAACGCTCTAAACTATCTGCCGCAATTAACTGTTTTAATATTGATAACTGTATCGCCGGCTGCATCGGTGGACGCTGAGCTTCTAGATATTTTTGTAACCATAAAACTTCAGCATCAGCAATATACATATATTCAATACCGATACTATCGCAATAAACATCCTGCAATGCTTGATAAATTGCTTTCAATGTCATACCAGTGCCATCAAAATAATTATTATAAATAACAGCACTATCTAAATCCGCCATGGTCAAACCATGATAACCCAACTCTAAACTTGGAACAGATACATGCTTTGTCATTCCTAAAGGATCAAGATTCGCAATATGATGACCATAAGAGCGATATGCATTAATTAAACTGGTTATTTGATCGTATTTATTACAACCATTTGTAGATGACAAATTTTGTGATGTTGTTGATGATACAGCCATTTTTTCAGCAAAAATTTGCCGCCAATCAAGAGATACTGACAGAGGGTCATGCAAATAATCATCATATAAACTATCAATATACGCCATATTTTCACTGGATAAATATGACAAATCTTGTATTTCTTCTAAATCATTCAAATTATTATGATGCATAATCAAGTATCCTGGCCTAACATTTGATCTCTAATCGCAGCAATCGCTTTGGTTGGATTAAGTTCTTTAGGGCAAACACTGGCACAATTCATAATGGAACGACAACGAAACACGCTGAATGGATCTTGTAACGCATCCAAACGCTCTTGAGTTGCGGTGTCCCGACTATCAACCAAAAATCTTTGCGCTTGTAATAAGCCCGCTGGCCCAACAAATTTATCAGGATTCCACCAAAAAGACGGACACGAACTAGTACAGCAAGCACATAAAATGCACTCATATAAACCGTCCAATTTAGCGCGTTCTTCAGGAGTTTGCAAGCGTTCCTGCGCTGGTGCTACTGTATTATTTTGCAAATACGGTTTAATACGCTCATATTGATCGTAAAATGCAGTCATATCAACAACTAAATCACGAATCACAGGAAATCCTGATAGCGGACGCAAAACAATTTTATCGGTTTTTAAATTAAACAACGATGTAACACACGCTAAACCATTCACACCATTAATATTCATGCCATCAGAGCCACAAACACCCTCACGACAAGAACGGCGCAAGGTCAATGTTGCATCTTGCTCTTCTCGGATACGCTCCAGTAATGTTAATAACATTACGTCCTGGCTTGCAGAAACTGTAAGCATATAGTTTTGAGTATAAGGCTTTTGATCCACTTCAGGATTATAGCGATAAATAGACAAAGTTACATTTTTAGTCATTATCCATTTCCTTTTTAATAAACACGTTCTTTAGGTTCAAACGGTTCAACATACTTAGGCGAACGATTAACCGCACGATAATCTATTTGCTCTCCACTATCAAAATACAGAGTATGTTTAATCCAATTAGCATCATCGCGATCCGGATAATCTTCACGACTATGCGCCCCACGACTTTCTGTACGTGCCAATGCAGATTTAGCCGTTGCATAAGCCGTTGCCATCAAATTATCTAACTCTAAAACTTCAACCAATTGTGTATTAAAAACTTTATTTTTATCAGTTAAAAATGCCGACTCTAATCTGTTACGTAATTCTTGCAACTTCAGCAAACCATTTGCCATTAAACTGCCGTGACGAAATACATTAAAATCTGCTTGCATGACACGTTGTAATTCGTCACGAATCATAAACGGACTTTCTCCTGCCGTTGAATTATACCAACGATTATAACGTTGCATAGACGCACTAATATCATCATCACTAACATACCCAATATCAGGTATTTGATTAGTTTTCCATAAATATTCTGCATGTAATCCCGCAGCACGACCAAAGACGACTAAATCTAATAAAGAATTACCACCTAAACGATTAGCACCATGCACAGACACACAAGCGCATTCACCAATAGCGTACAATCCAGTCATTATGCTGTCGCTGTCATCTGTTAGAGTTAATACTTGACCATGCACATTAGTCGGTATTCCGCCCATACTATAATGACACGTTGGCACGACAGGAATTGGTGCTACTATTGGATCAACGCCAGCAAATTTCATTGCCAATTCGCGAATTCCAGGCAATCTTGATTTAATTAAATTCGCACCTAAATGATCGATTTTTAACTTTACATAATCTAATTTATTCGCAGAAAATCCTCTGCCAGCACGCAATTCTAATGCAATAGAACGCGCAACAACATCACGCGAAGCCAAATCCTTAACATGCGGGGCATAACGCTCCATAAAACGTTCACCATCTTTATTAATTAAATAACCACCCTCACCGCGACAACCTTCAGTAACTAAAACTCCAGAGCCGGCAATACCAGTTGGATGAAATTGCCACATTTCCATGTCTTGTAATGGTAATCCTGCACGCAACACCATACCAAAACCATCGCCAGTATTAATATGTGCATTGGTTGTCGATTGATAAATTCTACCGGCGCCCCCAGTAGCTAAAATACAGACGCGTGTCTGATAAAAAACCACCTCACCAGTTTCAATACTCATTGCAGTTAAACCAACAATACTACCTTGCGCATCTTTCACCAAATCTAATGCATACCATTCACTAAAAATATGAGTTTTTGCTTGTAAATTTTGTTGATATAAAGTATGCAACAGAGCATGTCCGGTTCGATCCGCAGCCGCACAAGTACGTGCTGCTTGCTCGCCACCAAAATTTTTTGATTGGCCTCCAAACTGACGCTGATAAATTTTACCATTATCCATACGTGAAAATGGCAAGCCCATATGCTCTAGCTCATAAACCGCTTCAGGACCAGCTTTACATAAATACTCGATACAATCTTGATCACCAATATAATCTGCGCCTTTAACAGTATCATACATATGCCAACGCCAATCATCTTCGTCAGCATTACCTAGTGCTACAGTAATACCACCTTGGGCAGATACTGTGTGCGATCGAGTGGGAAATACTTTAGATAATAAAGCAACTTTAAGACCAGAATTAGCTAATTGCAAAGCAGCACGCATACCAGCGCCACCTGCCCCGACGATAACCGCATCAAATTTATGTCTTGCTATTGCCATAACTACAGCCCCCAAAAAATCATAACACCCCAAAAAAATTGGGATAACAACCAAAATAACACCAATAATTGCGTGCCAATACGTAATTTTGCACATTTTATATAATCAGTTGTAACCGTCCAAATACCGATCCAACTATGCAAAGTCAATGCTAAAAACGCAATCATTGTTGCAATTTTAAAGCACTGATTGGCACATAAATTATGCCACTGATTATACGATAAATGTGAATGAAAAATAAAAAAAATAAACAACAACAATAGATAAACTGCAAAATATATTGCAGTTATACGTTGAATCAACCAATCTTTCAAACCATTACCAGTCAAGCTAGTGACATTAGTTACCATATCCAGATTCCTAATGAAAATATACAGATGATCGACAAGACAACTAAAAATATAGCACTATAACGGCCAGATTTTAAATCATCACCATATCCACAATCCATAAATATATGTCGCATTCCAGCCAACATATGATATGCAAGGGATGCCACAAACATCCACACAATAAATTTATAATATGGATTAATTAACAAAATACGCAAATCCATAAATGATTCTGCGCTTTTCAATGATAAATCACAAAAATATATAGCCATTGGTAATAGTATAAATATCACAATTCCAGACAATCGATGCATTATAGAAACAATTGCCATAATTGGAAATTTAATTGTTGCCAAATCTAAATTTATTGGTCTATTTTTATTATCCACAATTTTATTATCCTCAAAACACTTTAATATATACAAAATTTATCATTTTCTATGAATTGATGCAATTAAAACCCGCATCACTTGATCCAATGATGGCCAGGCACCTAAACTACCAATATAATCACCACTCCAAGGAGCAGTACGCAACGGATCCGTAACACCAAAAATACCTAAGACCTTAGTTTGTGTCGCGGCCAAATGCATAGGCCCAGTATCATTAGCAATAACAAACTTAGCGCGCGCAAATAATGCCAATAATTCGCCTAAATTTATTCCTGTAATAATATGCGAATACGGCACTAGTTTTTGACAAGAGTTTTCTTCTCCCGGCGCGGGACACACCAAGGTAGTAATGCCTAAATCATGTAAATTTTTTGATAATAAATGCCAGTATGGCCAAATTTTTGGTTGCCCATGCTGATTCACCCCAGTCGCAAAAGGACAAAGCACCATAAATAATGAGTCAATTTTAGTGGCCTGCAATATAGCTGCGATCTTGTGCGCACTACCAGTACTAACCGCTAAATTAATTTTTTTAGGTAAGGATTGAGCTTTAAATGAATCATAATTACAATATGATGCAAAAAAATCAGCAAGGCGCCAAAATCGTTCAACTTCATGCAAATTAGCGGTTTTCTTTAATCCTGCAGTTAAGAGCATGCCTCTGCAATCAGTATTATAGCCAAATACTTGTTTTCTCGAAATATACATCAACCATGCACTAGAAAAACTGTTAGTAAATAATAATGCCTGTCTGGCTATGTCTTGACGTATAATGCTACGATTACAATTCGTAATATCATATAATTTTACCGGTAAGCTAGATAATAAATCGATTATCCACGGTTTGCCATACACGCTTAACTGCAAACCACTTGCATGCAAAGCTTGTAATGCCGGCAATGCCATTACTACATCACCAACCCAATTAGGTAATCTTATAATTAAATTATTATCAATTTTCATTTAGGCACTCTTAATTCGGGGCTATCGTTGCATTTATTGTGTAATTATGGTATTTAATTAAATTATGAATTCTAACAGCACTAATCCACAAGCATTAATCAAAATTTGTCTAACTTTAACTGTATTGTTTTTACCAATTAGCATATCTCTACAAGCCATTTTCTTAATTATAAGCTTAATTATTATTACACTTTATCAATATAAAGATTTCAAAAAAATCATTAAAACTCCATGGTTTATTAGTATGCTCTTACTAATTGCAAGCATTGCCATTAGTTGCCTATTTAGTCCTGCAAATCCACATACACAATTACAATTATTCTCCAAATATAGTAAATTACTATTTTTACCGATATTGGTTATAGGTTTTCAAGATCCCGAGACGCGCAACTATACTATTTATGCTTTTTTATTAGCCATGCTATTTACAGTGTGCTTATCTGTATTAAAAACACAGGGTTATCTTATAAATTTAGGCGAAAATATTGATGCAATTTTTCATAATCGCATTATTACCGGGTACTATATGGCTTTTTCCGCCTTCATCGCTGCAATTTATACATTAAATACGCAAAACAAAATGCGCTGGATTTATGCATTATTAACTATAATCTATAGCGGTTATATATTATTCATCAATACTAGCCGCACTGGGTATATTGTGTTTGCAATCTTAACATTACTATTAATTATATATAATATAAAATATTCACTAAAATTTTTATTAATATTAACCATATTTACTGCGCTTGGGTTAAGTCTACAAAAATATACACCAATACCCACAGATATTAGAAACAGCATCCAAGAAGTACAAAATTATTATCATGGCAATCAAAATACTCGAGTTGGCTTTCGCTTGCAATTTCATCAGTACGCATATCATCTTTTCATGCGTAGCCCTATATGGGGATTAGGCACTGGGGCATTTTCATATTATTTTGCTAAAGAACAACTCATTCCATCCTGGGGACCAACATTATTTGAACCCCATAGCGCCTATTGGTTAATTATGACCGAGCAAGGACTAATCGGTTTAAGTTTATTATTAACTTTTTTTATCACCTTGTTTTATGCTACATATCAAATCAAAAAATTTAAACTATTGACTCAAGGATTATTGTTGACTTTTATAGCCTGCTGTTGGTCTGATGGTATGATTGTCCTTTCTACGGGATATTTTTTCTTATTATTTGTAGCAGTAGGTCTTGGCGAAACATTACACCCAGATCCAAAGGAATAATATAATGCCAAATTCCATTCTATTATTATCTTGTATTTTATTCGGCTTAATCCTTCTTGCAGCGATTTTTTCCAGCGCTGAAATTGGCATGATGTCACTTAATCGTTATCGCTTGAAATATTTAGTTCAAGAAAATCACAAGCAAGCCATACGCGTTAATAACATGCTCTCACATCCAGAGAAATTATTAAGTGTAATTTTAATTGGCAATACAGTTGCCAACATTATTGCATCAACCACCGCGGCCTTAATTGGTCAACGTTTATATGGCGATACCGGTATCGCCATTGCAACAGTCATAGTTACTTTAATTATTTTAGTATTTGCCGAATTATTACCCAAAACATTAGCAGCAATTTATCCACAATATATTGCATTTACAACCTCATGGTTTTTACAAATCATACAAAATTTATTATCGCCATTAGTAAAAACTATTAGTTGGATTACCGGTATATTACTGCGTAGCGTTGGTATTTCCATTAATCAAAACCAAAAAGAAACTCTCTCCAGAGAAGAGCTACGCTCTGTAGTTTTAGAAACTGGCAGCCTCTTAAACATAGGTCATAAGATTATGATATTAAGCCTATTAGATCTAGAGCAAGCCACTGTAGAAGATATTATGATCCCAAAAACTGAAATTATTGGCCTAGATATTAATGAGCCTTGGCATAAAGTTCTTGAACAATTAGAAACGGCGCAACATACAAGATTACCAATTTATAAAAACAGCATTGAAGAATTAATTGGCGTTATCCATGTACGTAATGTATTAAAT
>CAXNCW010000002.1:0-18420 GCA_964200955.1 Legionellaceae bacterium | reverse complement strand
TTATCCAAGTTACTTGATAACAATGCAATTAAAGAAGCTACGATTTTGTCAACCTGTAATCGTTTGGAAATTTATTGTGATACCAATAATCCGCATAACTTAATCGCAGCTCTGGCGACAGCGCATGATCTATCTCCGGAGCTATTGGCGCCATATTGTTATGTCCATCATGAACATCATGGTGTGCGTCATGCTTTACGAGTTGCTAGTGGTATTGATTCAATGATGCTAGGTGAGCCACAAATTTTAGGACAAATGCGTGCAGCATTTAAAGAATCGTGTCGTTTAGGTATGGCGAAAAGCAGTTTAAATCAGATTTTTGCTTACATTTTTAAAACTAGTAAACGCATTCGGACTGTTAGTCAAATTGGTTTTAAGCCCACATCAATTGCTTATGCAGCAGTGCAATTAATTGTAGAGAACTGCGTGAATTTACAGCAATTAAATATTTTATTAATTGGCTCTGGTGAAACCATGGGTCTGGTTGCTAAATATCTGCACCAGAAGGGTATTACTAAATTTATGGTAGCTAGTCGTACTGTAGAGCATGCTGCGAATTTAGCGACTAATTTTAATGGTTTAGCTTTAACTATAGCCGATATTTCTACTTATTTACCTACAGCTGATATTGTTATTTCAGCTACATCTTGCCCGGTAACTTTTATTGATAAGCAATTAATTATGAAAACTTTGCAGGCGCGTAATCATCAGCCGATGTTTTTTTTAGATTTATCAGTGCCACGAGATATTGCTGCAGATGTGCAGCAACTGGATAATATTACTTTATATAATATTGATGATTTATATACGATAGTCAATGCAAATTCAAAAGATAAACAACATGCGGCTCTACATGCAGAATTATTGATAGAAGAGGCAATTGAGAAATATTTATATTGGAATCGGACTTTGCAAGCCAACACCACTATTAATAATTATCGTCAACATATGCAAAAATTAGCAGAAAAAGAATTACAACGCTCATTAATGAAACTTGAGCAAGGACTGGAACACACAGCAGTTTTGCACGAACTATGTAATCGTTTAGTAAATAAATTAACTCACGCGCCTACCGTTGGCTTAAAACAAATTGTTAGAGATGGCCGTAATGATTTGCTGCCATTAATTAATTATTTATATGAATTAAAAACTATATGAAGCGCTCTCTTGAATTAAAATTAGAACAAATGTTTGAACGTTTCCAAGAAATTAGTCGGCTGTTAGCCGATGTCAATGTTGCGGCTAATACCGAGCAATTTAAAAATTTGTCTAAAGAATACGCACAATTAGAGCCACTGGTTAATTGTTATACGGCGTATTTGCAAGAATTTAATAATATTAATGACTTGAATAATTTATGCAATGATAATTCTGATCCAGAATTAAGCTTGATGATTACAGATGAGCTCGGTTTGGCAAATGATAAATTGATAATATTAGAGCGCGAATTGCAATTACAGCTAATTCCGAAAGATCCAGATGACAATAGTAATATTTATTTAGAAATTCGTGCTGGTGCTGGTGGTGATGAGGCAGCAATTTTTGCTGGCGATTTATTTCGTATGTATAGTCGTTATGCTGAAACTCAAGGTTGGATCGTAGAAATTATTAGTGTGAGTCATGGTGAACATGGCGGATATAAAGAAATTATTTCACATATCATGGGTAAATCAGTGTATGCGCAATTAAAGTTTGAATCTGGCACTCATCGGGTGCAACGAGTGCCAACGACTGAAGCGCAGGGAAGGGTACATACATCAACTTGTACAGTGGCGATTTTACCGGAAGTTGAAAATATTGATGAAGTGGTGATTACTGCTGATGAATTGCGTATCGACACTTATCGTGCATCTGGTGCTGGTGGGCAGCATATTAATAAAACTGATTCAGCGATTCGGATTACTCATTTACCTACTGGCACGGTAGTGGAATGTCAAGATGAACGGTCTCAACATAAAAATCGTGCTAAAGCTATGGCATTGTTAAAAACCCGTCTTTTGGTAGCAGAGCAAAATAAACAGCGTTTGGAACAAGCACATACACGTAAATTGTTGGTTGGTTCAGGCGATCGGTCAGAACGGATTCGTACGTATAATTTTCCACAGGGACGTTTAACTGATCATCGAATTAATTTAACTATTTATCAATTGCCAGATATTATTGCCGGCGATCTCACCGCGATTCTCGCCGCATTACAGCGTGAATATTATGCTGAATTGTTAATTGAATTAGGGCGTAATAATTGAGTGCAGAAGTAACATATCAACAAGCATTGCAAGCAGCGCGTAAATTATTACAACAGGGTGTAGGATCAGAAGATAGTCGTTTGGATTGTGAAATTTTGTTGGCATATACAATAAAAAAATCACGTACGTTTGTGCATACGCATCCTGAATATTCCCTTACTAGTGATGAATATACTGTTTTTCAAAATTTAATTTTACAAAGGCAGCAGGGTATGCCTATAGCTTATATTATACAAAATCGTGCATTTTGGTCATTGTCTTTTAAAGTCAACCAGCATACTTTAATTCCACGCCCAGAAACAGAATTGTTAATTGCAGTGATTTTGCAAAAATTGCAGCATTTACCTGATGCTGAGATCCTGGATTTAGGTACTGGATGCGGGACGATAGCTGTCACATTAGCTCATGAAAAACCGTATTGGCAGCTAATTGCTACTGATCTGAGTTTTCCAGCTTTGATTATTGCACAAGAAAATGCTAGCAATTTTAATTGTAAAAATGTTAGATTTATTAATAATGATTGGTTTGCTGCAATTTCTATAACAAAAAAATTTCATGCGATTATTGCCAATCCACCATATATTGCAGAGACAGATCCGCATTTACAACTTGGTGATGTACGCTTTGAACCGCGGCATGCACTTATTAGTAGCAATGATGGTTATGCTGATTTAAAATATATTATTAATCATAGCATTGGTAGATTGGTGAAAAACGGTTTATTATTATTGGAGCATGGTTATCAACAAAAAGATCAAGTTTTAAAAATGCTCAAGGAATGCGGCTATGTTCAGATTGATTCTTATAAAGATTGGCAAGGAAATGATCGGGTGAGTATTGGTCAGGTATGAGTGTAAAATAAATATTGCAGCATTATAATTTTTTTGATATATAATTTTTTATTTAACATTAAGAGGCAATTCGTGAAAAATGAGATGATAGGTAATATGGGTATTCCCCAGTATCAGGAAAGTCCTGGTGAAAAATATATGAATCATCAACAGTTACATCATATTGAACAAATATTATTGTCATGGCGACAATTATTAATGGAAGAGGTTGATAGAACTGTAACACATATGAAAGATGAAGCTATTAATTATGCTGATCCTTCTGATAGAGCAACACAAGAAGAAGAATTTAATTTAGAATTGCGTACACGTGAGCGTGAACGTAAATTAATTAAAAAAATAGAAGATGCATTAGAACGTTTATCTACAGATGATTTTGGTTATTGTGAAGCGTGTGGTATAGAAATTGGGTTACGACGTTTAGAAGCCCGACCGACCGCTACTTTATGTATTGATTGTAAAACTTTATCAGAAATTAAAGAAAAACAAAATCAAGGTGATTGAATTAGCATGGCAGTATCGCTAATGGCGATTTCGTGGATGAATTATGGATAAATCATTACAAGCAATGGTTATTGCTTTAAAAAAAATTTTTCATCAGTTGAAACCACAATATAATGCAATTTCTTTTATTTTATTACTTGGAAAAACTAATCAAGGAAAAACCTCTTTATTACAACAAAGTAGCCTTACAGCATATAATCTCAGCATAGAGAATGGTATTAATTTATATTACAACCGCCATGGGGTTATTCTTGAGATTGGAGAATTGTGGCTCAATCGTAGTGAAGCGTTGTTGGTGCATTCACTGAAACAATTAAATCATTGTTTTGCTAATATTAAAATTACTGGCATCATGCTATGCATTGATAGTGGTGAATTATTATCAATTATGCCTATGCAATTAATCGACTATTGTCAACATCATCATAAATTGCTGCAGCGTTTTGCTTCTGCTCTTAATTATAAAGTAGATTTGGCAATTATTTTAACTAAATTAGATGTTTTGACTGGATTTTGTGAGTTTTTTCAGGGAGAACATCAAAGTGAATTATTACAACCGTTAGGGTTCTCTTTAAATAATGTTAGTGATAAGAAAGGTTTTCTTACTCATTATAGATATCAATTCGATTGTTTAATAACGTCATTGGGGCAACAAGTTATTAAAAAAATTCATCCGGTACGCTCTACTTTAAAGCGTACGGCCATTCGTGAATTTCCTTTACAGCTTGCGAGTTTATGTATACCAATACAAACCATCTTGCAGAATATTACTAATGATTGTTTTCATTTACATACAATTTATTTTACTAGTGCTGAACAGGGCGGTATTAGTATTGATCGTTTAAATCAAAAAATGCAAACGGAATATGCATTAACGATCCAAGATAAGTTTTCTCAATCCAATAATTATCAAGCTTATTTTATAAAAAAATCAATTTTAGTATTTCAGGGCTTAACCAAACGTCAATATTCAGCCTTAACTTTAAATTATAAATTAATCTTAGGCCTTACTGGTCTTGGATTAATATTAATTTTGAGTCATTTGTTTTATCAAGATATACATATTGTCAATGTATTGAATGGGGTAAAGGCAGAATTATTTACATATGAAAATTTTAGTCAACAAAATAATAAATTGCCGGCATTATATCATTTGTCACAAGCCTATACAAAATTAGATCAAGTGCCACCATCATTATTAATTAATAATATCTTACCAAGTTTTAAAAATCAATTATACGCTGATACGCTCAAACAGTTACATGAAAATTTTGTTCCTGAGTTACTATCTAATTTGGAAAATATTATTAGTAATCCGGTGCAAACACAATTAGCACGTTATCAAGCATTAAAAATTTATTTAATGTTGGGTGATGGCACGCACTATGATAAAACCGCCATAATCTCATGGTTTAATCAGTATTGGAAAAATTTAAATGATCAAGTAGCGCAACAGAATAAGCAATTATTGCTAGAGTTAGTCATTAATAAACAGCCGGTATTAAATTTAAATGTACAAATAATTAGTGATATACGTAATTATTTGAATGCATTGCCAGCTGATTATTTATATTATGCTTTTGCTAAAGAAGAATTTACTAAACAAACTAAAATCATTCAAATTCCAGCATTTATTAGTACCTCGAATTATATTCCTTTATATTATACAAAAGTTGAGTTTCCTCGAACTCTTAAGATTCTTGGTTCAATAAGTAAAAGATTCTCACAAGAAAATTGGGTATTAAAACGGCAAGATTTAGCTAATCTTAATCTACAGCTACAGCAAGCATACTGTAATGACTACAGTATATGGTGGCATAATTTTATTAATCATATACAAATTCGTAATTATCATACTTATAATGAGGCCCATCAATTAATCCATACAGCCAAACATACTTTAACCGGGTTAATTAAAGTGATTCAAAATGAAACCGCGCCAATTATGCTGAGAAAGAATGATTTATTTAATCATAAAATAGCTAGTCAATTTACTAATATGAATTTATTGACGGCATCCACTTTAAATAATCTTGAGCAATCATTATTAGAATTAGATCAGTTTCTTACTACTATGTCTGTAGTTCATAATGATGATAATACCATTTTCGAATTTACTAAAACCAGATTTGCACAAGATAATGCTAGTGATTCATTGAGTCGCTTATATAATCTTGCCAATCAATTGCCAATTCCGGTATCTAATTGGGCAAAGCAAATGGCAGATAATATTTGGTATATTTTTGTTAATCAAAGTAAACAGTATTTGAATCAACAATGGTTAAAATTGGTTTATAATAATTATTTAAAAATTATTGCACACCGTTATCCATTTGATTTGGATAGTATGGATCAAGAGTTAGCCATTACTGATTTTGATGACTTTTTTGCTCCAAATGGTACTTTAACCCATTTTATTAATAATTATTTGCGACCTTTTTTAGATACCAATAATCCCCAATGGCAACCTAAGCAGCGAGATGGATATATGCTGCCAATATCTAATGATTTAATTAATGAATTGATTCGTGCTAATGTGATTAGCAATATGTTTTTTGTTGCAGATTCTGCAGTTAGTAAGATTAATTTTGTGTTACAAAAAATTGAATTAGATCCAGTAGTTGCCAATTTGCAGTTAACTATCGGGCAAAAAACTTTGCATGATAATCAAAATAGTGATTCTTCAATGGAATTTAATTGGCCACAAATGAATGCTAAATTAGTGTTGAATTCTATTGATGGTAATCATTATGAAATTGAAGAATCTGGCCCATGGGCATTTTTTAAAATTTTACAAAAAGTTAATGTACTTGTAGATAATAATGATAGTGCTAATTTACAAATACTTTTTGAAATTAATGGTAATTCGGGTCGTTATTTGCTCAAAACACAAAATCAAGTTAATCCATTTAGTCCTGGGATTTTAACAGGATTTCATTTGGACAAGATTTTAGTGTAGATATGTTTTGATGCATCATGAACTAAGTTGATATTACAAAATTTGTGTGATCCATATTGCACATATGTCGTAAACGGTTAAAAATCAAACCAATCTCACAGTATGTTTCGATGGATCTAAGCGTGCCAAATAGACGCCACCTTGTGTCAATAAAGTTATTCTTTCCACCAACATTCCTTTGCATTGGTTTTAATTTCTAATTGTTCACCGGGGTATAAATGTGCTTCTTTAATAATAGTTGATGGTATACGTAATCCAATAGAATTGCCCCATTTAGTTCAAGTAACAGTAGACATATTGATTCTCGATAATTTATTATACGTTGTAAAATTGTATTCTATATAAACAGTTAATCAAGTTAAAGTTATGATAAGTTGATAGGATCAACATCAATATGCCAGCGTATATTAGTATTTTTTTGTGATAACCAGGTACGTAAGTTCATTAGTGCTTGTTGTAAGTATTTTCTAGTTGTTGATTTTACTAGGATTTGTAAATGATATTGATTGGCTTTGCGCATTAATGGTGCTGGTGCTGGTCCAAAAAATTTGACTAGGTTTAAATTATTATTACTGGATAAATACAATTTCACCATATTCATAAATGTTGTTACTGTATCATGTTTAGCATGTTGCGCACGTATTACGGCTAAAAATTGATATGGAGGCAATAGGGCTTGCGCTCGTGATTGTAATAATTTTTCGGCAAAGGCTGTATAACCAGATTTAATTAATGTATTTAATAATAAATGTTGTGGAAAATGCGTTTGAATGATAACTTTACCTAATCGTGTAGTACGCCCAGCTCGACCTGCAACTTGTGTTAATAATTGACCTAGATGTTCTAATGCTTTGTAATCTTGATTATAAAATCCGCAATCGACATCGACGATCACAACCAGTGTTAACTTAGGGAAATGATGCCCTTTTGCCATCATTTGTGTACCGACAATTAATTGGACTTGTTCTTCTTGAATTAATTTTATACTTTTAATGAATGCATTTTTTTTATTAATTTCATCTTTATCGATACGTATTAATGGTACTTCTGGGAATTGTTGTTGTAGAAATTCATATAATCTTTGGGTGCCACAGCCAACAGGGGTTAATTCGGTACTTTGACAATTACGACAATTAATTAATTTTTCACAACTATAGCCACAGTGATGACAAATTAATTTATTAATTTTATTATGCAAAGTTAAATGACTATCACAAGCGATACAGTCGACGATCCAGCCACATTGATGACATAATAATACCGGAGCAAAACCACGGCGATTAATAAAAATTAACACTTGTTCGTTATTACTTAAATGTTCATTAATAGTACTTAATGTGCTCTTAGTTAATCCGTGTTGCATTTTTGCATTGCGTAAATCAGTAATAGTTAAATGCAATGGTTGTGTAGTTAAGGCTCTTTGTTGCATGGTTAATAATGTAAATTTTTTTTGTTGGCAGTTGTAAAAACTTTCTAAACTCGGTGTTGCTGAGCCAAGAATGATGGGAATATTTGCAAACTTGGCGCGCATTATTGCTGTATCACGTGCAGAATAACGCACACCATCTATTTGTTTTAACGATGTATCATGTTCCTCATCAATGATAATTAAACCAAGATTGGGTATTGAGGTAAAAATAGCCGTGCGTGTGCCGATAACTATTTTGGCAATTTGATTATGGGCTTGATACCATGCAATTTGTCTGGTTTTTTCAGTTAAATGTGAATGAATCATAACAATATGTTCATCGAATCTTGCAGTAAAAGCTGCAACTAATTGTGGAGTTAAGCCTATTTCTGGTACGATGATTAAAATTTGGCGTTGTTGCGCTAATATTTTAGCAGTAATATGTAAATATACTTCTGTTTTCCCACTACCAGTAATACCGTGTAATAAGAAACAATGATATTGAGTTAATGTTTGTTGAATTGCAGTGACTGCAGTTAGTTGTTCGTGATTCAATATTGGTGCAGCTTGAATTTTATCGCGTTTAGTGTGTTTGGGTATTATTAGTTGTGGTGGTTTGCCTAAACGATAATATTTAGGAATTGCCATTGAGAGTACTTCAGATAAAGATGATTGATAATATTTGCTGACCCAAGCACATAATTCTAATATAGTTGCACTAAGCAATGGTTGTTGATCAATAATACAGTCAATATGCTTCAAGGTTTCCGAGGGTAAGTCGGTGCTGGTTTGCCAACCGAGCATAATACCTAAGCGTGTTTTGCTACCGAAAGGTACCCAAACACGTGCACCAATTGTTGGTTGTAGTTTTGTGGCGAGGTAAGTGAAATAATCGCGTTTAGTAGTGGGAATACAAATTTTGGCTAAGGAACTGTAAGGAAATAATTTGGATATTTTCATGCGTCAAACTCACTGCGTTCAAACAAAAGATTCATAAAAATATTCAAGTTATTTCCTTGCAGTTCCTCAACATAGTTGACTCATGTGAGTTTATTGTTTTTTCCAAGTATAATTGGCTGATTGCCCTGGTCCTGAAAAAACCTTGATGACGATCATTTCAATTTGGTGTTGAGTTAATATGGTTGTATCTTGTATTAATTGTTCTACAAACCAGCGCGATAGTTCTTCAACAGTAATATTGGTAAGTGGTAATATTTTCACATCTTCTTTTAAAAAAGGAATATTTTTATGATTGAATCTAAAATAATAATATAGTTCGTCTTCACTGTATTCTAGATATGGTGAAAATTGTGGCATTAAAAAAGTTTGGTTGAGATCGCGGCATAATTTATGGATTAGTTGTTTATAATAGCGATAATCAATGGTCATACCTTGAGTTTGATCTACCCAAGTAGTAATGGCTAACGCAACTTGATACAGATGACCATGTAAAGGTTCGCGTTCAGTGGCTGAAAATATCGTTGTATGTCCTGCCGAAAATTTCATGGATTCTTTTTGAAGTTCTACAGTAGTTAAATATTTAGTCATATGTGGTCTTAGCATATAGAGTCATACGTTTATCATAGGTACTAAATCCAGATAAATCTAGATTAAGATTTTTTGTTAAAGCAATTACTTTAAATAATTCGCCCATTTCTTGTGGTTGTAATAATTGCTTAATTGCTTGATGATTATTAATACTGGTATTATTAGTGGCTAATAAATTTAAAATACCACAATTTAATAAAAATGCCGCTTGATTGGTGTAACCTGCAAGTTTAAAACCAGCGGCGGTCGCCGATTCAGCAACATGAGTGAAGTCAACATGAGCAGTAATATCTTGTGCGCCAATATTTATCAAAGGATTTATATGGGTTTTATGTTGATAATGACACATTAATGTTCCTTGTTGGCGATCTGGATGATAGTACTCATGTCGAGGAAAACCATAATCAAGAATTAATAATGCACCATTTGATAATATATCATTGCATGTGTTTAACCATGCTGGTAATAAGAAATTGATTTCTGATTGGTACGGTTGTTGTTTGACATAATTTTTCACATAGGTTTGTAAGTTGTGGTTGTTAGTTGGTAGATAACACTCAATTAATTTTTGTTCGGTAGTTAATTGGATATGACTTTCATAGACGTTATTATTTTTATATAAAAACTTATGTACCGGTATGGCATCCAAGACTTCATTGGCAAGAATAATGCCAGAAAACTGTTGTGTTGGTAAGGTATTGAGCCATTGTATACGTTGATATAGGTGAGGTAGCTGTGTTTGGAGTAGTTGCTGTTGGCTCGTGCGCAATGAACCACTAACTTCCATGATTAAATATTGTTCTGGTAGGCATTGTAATATTTCTAACTGGGTCATGATGTCCAAACATAGTTTACCAGATCCGGCACCGAATTCTAAAATTGTTGGATTCTTAATAATTGATAATATCTGTTGACACTGCTTAGCTAAACTGTTGCCAAATAATGGCGTTAATTCGGGAGCCGTAATAAAATCACCATGTAGTCCAAATTTATGGGAATGATTATTATAGTACCCATGATGTGGATGATATAATGCTTGCTGCATGAATTCAAAAAAAGTGAGGTCTTGTTTGGTGTGTAATTGTTCTTGTAACCAATATGGTATCATGTGTTAAGTTTTATTACGACTTTAGATGTAATAGATTGTAGTAATACCAGCAGCATGCCAACACCAACTGCTATGACTAAATCAACAAAGACAGTTAAAATAAATGTTGTAATTAATATTAAGACATCCATCTTTGGTGCTTTTAGAATCATTTTAATAATATTATGCGCTTCACTCATGTTCCAAGAAACAATAAATAAAATTGCAGCCAAAACAGCTAAAGGAATGTGTACCGCATAAGGTGCGAATACTAGTAAAATCATAATTAAAGTTAGTGCATGTATAATACCTGAGAGTGGACTATTACCACCATGACGAATGTTAGTGGCGGTGCGAGCAATTGCTCCGGTAGCAGCAAAACCACCGAATAATGGTGCGGCAATATTGGCTAATCCTTGTCCTATAAGTTCTTGATTGGAATTATGTGTAGTGCCGGTCATATTATCAGCAACTACAGCAGACAATAACGATTCAATTGTACCGAGCATGGCAATAGAAAAAGCTGGAGGCATTAATTCAAAAATGCGTTCTGTAGTAATTGTTGGCAAATTAAATGCCGGTAATCCAGATTTGATTGTACCAAATGCTGAACCTATGGTTGCCACTCCATCAAATTGGAATACATATTGCAGTATAGTCATAACTGTTAAGGCTATGAGGGATGCTGGTAATTTTTTGATAATAGGAACATTTTTACTATAAATTAGTAGCAATAACGTTGTCAGTGCTATCATGGTCGTCGCCACATGTAGTGTTGGTAATGCTTGTAGCAATGACCATAATTTTTGATGGAAATGTTCATCATCAGTAATGATGTTGAGACCGAAAAAATACTTCCACTGACCAACAAAAATGATGACACCAATTCCAGCGGTAAATCCAAAAATTACTGATTCAGGTATGAGTTTAATAATATTTCCGAAGCGTAACAAACCGAAAATCATTAGCATAATTCCGGCAAGAAGTGTTGCAGTTTGTAAGCCGTCAACGCCATATTTAGCAGTAATACCAGCGAGTATGACGATAAAAGCGCCAGTTGGTCCGGCGATTTGTACGCGACTACCACCAAATATAGATACGACAATACCAGCGATAATTGCAGTATATAATCCTTGCTCAGGTTTGACTCCTGATGCAATAGCAAACGCCATGGATAATGGTAATGCTACAATACCGACGATAATACCTGCAATTAAGTTGTTTAAATTATGTTTGCGCTTTAATAATCCAGCTTTATATGCTTCAAAAAATATAATCATAGTTACTCAAAAAACATTCTCATTCCCGCGAAGGCGGTAAAATGTAAATTTATAAAGATCCTGCATGTTCAGATAAATATGCTGCTACGCCTTGTGTGGATGCTTGCATACCAACTTGTCCTTTAGTCCAGCCAGCTGGACACACTTGTCCATGCTCTTCAAAAAATTGTACAGCATCAACGATGCGTAAAATTTCATCAATATTGCGTCCTATAGGTAAATCATTAACGATTTGCGACCGTACCACACCAGTTTTATCGATGATGAACGCGGCGCGTAATGCAACACCAGCAGTAGGATGTTCGATACCATATGATTGACAAATACCATGCATAATGTCAGCTGCTAATGTAAACTGTACTTTACCAATACCACCATCTTTAATTGCTAAATTTCTATAGGCATTATGTGTAAAATGAGAGTCAATTGAGACCCCTATGATTTCAACATTACGTTGGTGGAAGTCTTTGATGCGATGATCTAAAGCGATTAGTTCTGATGGACAAACAAAAGTAAAATCTAGAGGATAGAAAAACACAACGCCATATTTGTTTTTGATTGTAGTGTATAAATTAAATTTATCCGTAATTTCACCATTGTTTAAAACCGCGGGAACAGTAAAATCTGGAGCTTTGCGTCCAACTAAAATACTCATTAATTTTTCTCCTGTAATTAAATTAAAAATAATATTGTTTTATTCAGTATCAGTGATGTAAGTTTGTAATAGTGCTTCTAATTCACCATTTTTATACATTTCAAGAATAATATCTGAACCACCAATTAACTCACCATTTACATATAATTGCGGAAATGTAGGCCAATTAGCGTATTCTGGAAGTTTTTGTCGAATTTCTGGATTTTCTAAAATATCAATATACGCAAAATTTGCGCCACATGCTTCAAGACATTGTACAGCTTTTGCTGAAAAGCCACATTGAGGCATTTTAGGAGAGCCTTTCATGTATATTAGTATGGGGTTTTCTGCAATTTGCTGTTTGATTTTTGTAATTATGTCCATAATCGCTCACCATTAATTAATAAGTTATTTTAACATAGCGTAATGTAGCATAAAATGCATGGCATTGTAAATATCATGGTTGTCCCATCGGAGCCATTATTAAAGAGACAAAAATACTGAATTTGCAGATTGGCATTAAATTAAGTATCATGTATTTACATATTTTTATGAGCATCAACTATGGAGAAAACACTGTATATAGTGGTTGGTTTAGGAAAAACCGGTCGATCATTGGCTAATTATCTGAAACGTCGTCATCAAGAATTTATTTTTTTTGATACTAGAGTTGATGGTAATGAGTTTGCCGCAATTAAACAAGAATTTGCTGATGTGAATTTTTTTTTTCAAGAATTACCGCAGAAATTTTATACCCAATGTAAAAAAATCCTGATCAGCCCTGGTATAGATTTGGCAACACCGGTTTTAAAGTATGCGCGACAATATGATATTCTTATTTCTAATGATATTGAATGCTTTGCTCAAGAAGTTCAAGTGCCAGTAATTGCTATTACAGGGACTAATGGTAAATCAACAGTGACAACATTGGTTGGCAAAATGGCAGAGGCTGCAGGATTACAGGTTGCAGTCGCTGGTAATATTGGTAATCCGGTGTTAGATCAATTCGATAATCAGATTCATTATGATGTGTGGATATTAGAATTATCTAGTTTTCATTTAGAATTAACGCGATCTTTAAAACTTTGTGCAGCGACCATATTAAATATTAGCGATGATCATTTAGATAGACATCATAGTATGTCTGAGTATATCAAAGCTAAACAGAATATTTATAAAAATACTCAATATGCTTTATATAATCGCCAAGATCACGCAACGTATCCGCAAGTTGATAATATTCCTGTAATTAATAGCTATGGCTTAGATGTTCCTGCAGCGCAACAATGGGGAATTAATGTTGTTGATAGCATTACTTATCTCATGCACGGATCACAACCAATTATTGCGGTTAATAAGTTGGTATTACAAGGCAAACATAATTGGTCGAATGCCTTAGCTGCTTGCGCATTGGCATTTACTATTGGTGTTAATTATGAGCATATGATTGCGGTTTTGACTACTTTTTCAGGATTGGAGCATCGCTGTCAATTGGTAAAAATTGCAAATCAAGTAACGTGGATCAATGATTCCAAGGGTACTAACGTTGGTGCGTCTATATCTGCTTTGCATGGTATTGGTAGTGATATTACCGGCAAAATCATACTTATTGCTGGTGGCTTAGGGAAAGGGGCCGATTTTATGCAATTGCGACAAGCAGTTGCAGATTATGTGCGTACTATAATTTTATTGGGGACTGATGCTGAAAAAATTGCATTGGCTATTGCCGATTTAGTACCCGTTGTTTTAGTTAAGTCCATGCGTGAGGCGGTGAGTCAAGCCAAATTCTATGCGCAAATACAAGATGTAGTGTTGCTGTCACCGGCATGCTCTAGTTTAGATATGTTTCAAGATTTTAATCATCGGGGAGAAGTTTTCGCGAGTTTAGTCCAAGATTTAGGATAACTTATTGTTATGAATCCACGTCATTATACTTTGCATGGTAAACCAACTAATAAACCATTAGTTTTATATGATAGATGGCTTATGGGAACAGTGTTAGTATTGTTAATTATCGGACTGATGATGGTTACTTCAAGTTCTGTAATGATTTCAATGAAATATTACCATACAGCTTTTCATTTTTTATTACGACAAAGTTGTTATTTATTTTTTGGTTTAATAGTAGCTGTAATTGTAATGCGCATTGATAGTTCTAAATGGCAGCAGTGGAGTGGTATAATATTAATTATATCTTTTATACTGTTGATATTAGTATTAATTCCAGGTATTGGGCGTGTAGTGAATGGTAGTCGACGTTGGCTAGCGATTGGATTTATTGGTATTCAAGTTTCAGAATTAATGAAACTGACTATGATTTTTTATATTGCTGGTTATTTGGTACGGCAAGAAGAAAGTTTAAATAAAAATATTTTTGGTTTTATTAAACCGCTAATTTTATTAGCATTAGTTGCTTTTTTATTGCTTATGGAGCCTGATTTTGGTTCTACAGTGGTAATATCAGGGTCGGTAATGGTGATGTTATTATTAGCTGGAGTTAAATTACGTTATTATGTGGGTATATTTATTTTAGTTGTATCTGGGTTAGTTACTTTGGCAGTATCATCACCATATCGGGTGGCGCGTTTAACTGCATTTCTGGATCCATGGGTCGATCAGTTTAATACTGGTTATCAATTAACTCAGTCCTTGATAGCTTTTGGTCGTGGTGGTTGGTTTGGTGTTGGCCTTGGTGGTGGTGTGCAGAAATTATTTTATTTACCAGAAGCACATACTGATTTTTTATTTGCTGTTTTTGCAGAAGAATTTGGTTTTGTCGGTATTGTGTTGGTATTGCTTTTATATAGTATAATTGTAGGTAGAGGTTTAGCCATTGGCTATACTTCTTATTGTCAACAACGTTTTTTTGCAGCCTATCTTGTGTATGGTTTGATATTTTGGTTAGGTTGGCAAGCTATGATTAATTTGGGTGTCAATGCCGGATTATTGCCAACTAAAGGTTTGACATTGCCTTTATTAAGTTATGGTGGCGCCAGTATGGTAATGAATTGTATTGTAATTGCATTGATTTTGCGTGTTGATCATGAGAATCGATGGCAATTTATTGAATCAAAGACCTGTTATCGGGGAAAATAACGTGCAAAATGCGAAAAATTTTTATTTACCAAAAATGCGGCATGTTGAGTATATTCATTTTGTTGGTATTGGTGGCGCGGGTATGTGTGGTATTGCTGAGGTTTTGGCTAGTGAAGGTTATATTGTCACTGGATCTGACATCGCCAGTAATCGCGCAACGCAACATTTAGAAATATTGGGTATTAAAATTTTTATAGGCCATCATGTTGCTAACATTAGTAATGCTGATGTGATTGTTAGATCCACGGCGATTCACGATGATAATGTCGAAATTATTGCCGCGCAACAGCAAGCGATACCGATTATACCGCGCGCCATGATGCTGGCAGAATTAATGCGTTTTCGTTATGGCATTGCAGTTGCTGGGACCCATGGAAAAACTACTACTACTAGTTTAGTTAGCAGTTTACTGGCTGCTGGTGGTCTTGATCCAAGTTTTGTGATTGGTGGTAAATTGAATAATTGTGATGCCAATGCCCAATTAGGTAAATCATCATATTTTGTTGTGGAAGCTGATGAGAGTGACGCCTCTTTTTTGTTTTTAAAACCGATGATGGCTATTGTCACTAATATTGATTATGATCATATGGAAACGTACGCTAATAGTTTTGAAAAACTTAGCAAGACGTTCATTGAATTTTTACATCATTTACCCTTTTATGGTCTAGCGATTTTATGTATAGAAGATGCTGAAATTCTTCGGATCTTACCGCTAATACAGCGACCAATTGTTACTTATGGTTTTAATAATGATGCGCATTATTATGCATCTCATTGGTCGCAACAAGGTATGGTAAGTAATTTCACTGTGCATCGGCCTAATCAGGCACAACCATTGTCTATAAAATTACATTCTCCGGGGAGACATAATGTTTTAAATGCGTTAGCGGCAATCGCTATTGCCACAGAATTAGGAATTAATGATCGCAATATTGTCGAAGGTTTAGCTCAATTTCAAGGGGTTAGTCGTCGTTTTCAAATTTTAGGTGACAAACAATTTTCTCATGGTATTGCTACAGTTGTCGATGATTATGGGCATCATCCGCGAGAAATTTTCTCGACAATTGAGGCTTTGCGTGCTGTGTGGCCTGATAAAAAATTAATTCATGTATTCCAACCTCATCGTTATACGCGCACACAGTCATTGTTTAATCAATTTGTTGATGTTTTGAAATTATCTGATACATTGTTACTATTTGATATCTATTCTGCCGGAGAACAAGAGATCCCAGGAATCACCAGTGAATCTTTATTAATTTCTATACAAGCACAGCGTTCTAATGCAAAATTAGTTAATAAAAATAATTTGTTAACAATTTTAAATACCATCATCACTGATGGCTGTATTGTTTTAATGCAAGGCGCCGGAAATATTGGGCAATTATCACAAGATATAATGATTACTTATGAATAAAGCACTATATGCTGGACGGTTATTAACCGCTGTGCTGTTATCTGACTATACTACTTGGCGTGTTGGTGGTATTGCCAAGCAGTTGTATAGACCATTGAATTTAACTGATTTAATTATATTTATACGACAAATTAATCGGTGTGAACCAATTATTTGGTTGGGTTTAGGTAGTAACTGTTTGATTCGTGATTATGGTATTAATGGTACAGTAATTGTGACTCAAGGTGGTTTAAAAGATCTTGCATTGATATCGCCTAATTTAGTGCGTGTTGAAGCCGGGGTCTCTTGTGCGCAAATGGCAAGATTTTGTGCACGCAATGCGTTAGTCGGTGGTGAGTTTTGGGCGGGAATTCCTGGTACTATGGGTGGCGCCTTACGTATGAACGCTGGTTGTTATGGTGGTGATACTTGGTCTTTAGTGGTAACTGTGGAAACTGTAGATATTTATGGTAACCATAAAATTAAGGCAGCTGAGGAGTTTACTGTGGCATATCGTTATGTGGTTTTACCTCAAGATGAATGGTTTGTTGCCGCTACCTTTAAATTGCCAAATGGTGATAAAGCTAGTGCTTTTATGAATATTAAAAATTGTTTAGATAATAGGGCGCAAACGCAGCCTACTAGTGAATATAATTGTGGGTCTGTATTTAAGAATCCGCCAAATGATTTTGCAGCGCGTTTAATTGAAAGTTCTGGATTAAAAGGTAAATCTATTGGTAATGCTGAAGTTTCTGCTAAGCATGCAAATTTTATTATTAATAAAAATGGTGGCGCAACAGCTACTGAAATTGAAACATTAATTGAATTTGTGCAAGAGACGGTATATCAACAAACGGCAGTACGTTTAGAACGTGAAATTCATATTATTGGAGATATTGGGCATGCACAAAAAAATTAATGTGGCGCTAGTTTATGGTGGCAAATCTGGTGAGCATGAAATATCTTTATTATCAGCATGCTCAATTTTAAAGAATTTAGATAGTAATAAGTATAATATTATCCCTATTGGGATTGATAAAAACGGCTACACTTATCTTAATGATTATAATGAATTATTGAGTTCTGGTTTGAGTTTACCGATACGTACAGAAAATTCGCGTTATCTTAATAGTTTATTTGTTGATGGTAAGTTTGTTATTGAAACTGATGTGGTATTTCCTATTGCTCATGGTCCTTTATATGAAGATGGATGTTTGCAAGGACTGCTGAAATTGGCTGA
Organism: Legionellaceae bacterium; assembly: GCA_964200955.1. GTDB lineage: Bacteria > Pseudomonadota > Gammaproteobacteria > Legionellales > Legionellaceae > CAXNCW01. The sequence continues at coordinate 174 of CAXNCW010000002.1, read as the reverse complement.
TGTTGCTTTTGTTGGTTGTGATGTGTTGGCCTCAGCTATTGGTATGGATAAAGATATTGCACGCCGATTGCTGACTCAGGATATTCGTTATACTGACTATCGGGTTTTATCTTGGAATGTGAGTTTGCAAGACAAGCAACAATTTTGTCATGAGGTTATTAAAGAGTTAGGATG
>CAXNCW010000001.1:0-21063 GCA_964200955.1 Legionellaceae bacterium | reverse complement strand
GTATGGCTTCGCGCGAAGCCCAGGAATATTTTCTCGGGCAAATGCATGAATGGAAAACTGCAGAAGGAATAGCTGTAGAAGTGCCTTTGCGCTGTGATCAGGATATAATTATAGCTGATATAGTTGGTGGATTACGCTCTGGTTTAACTTATGCTGGAGCTGATACTATCTCAGAATTACAAAGAAAATTAAATTATGTTTTGGTTACTCAAGCTGGGCGTATTGAGAGTTTACCGCATAAATTGAATCAATCTACATTGGGTAAATAATTATGCTGAAGCATTTATGGATAATTGCTGGTTTAAGTTTATTGTTTGGATGTGTACACAATAAAGTTATGATGAAACAATCAATATCACCGTCGGTGATTACTATATCAAGAAATTCACTAAGTTATGATAATATCGTGATTTGTGGTAATTTTAATGTAAATTTATTTACTGGCTATAAAAAATCTCGTATAGTTGTGCACGGTGATAGGCGTGATTTGCAAAAACTTAAAACTGTGGTGCGAGGTAATACCTTATTTATTATAGAAAATTCTAGAACATATCCAAATTATGGATATGTGGTGCTTGATTTGTACCCGCGACATTTAACTAGTTTGAATTATAAAGGTACAGGAGCTGTTATTGGTAATAATTTATATTCTAATTATTTGAATCTATCTATTAATAATTCTGGTAAAACGCAATTAAATGGACAGATGAATGTACATCAATTAACTATCAATGGTAATGGTATTTTTAGTTTATATTGGATTAAGAGTCATAATTTAATTATTCGTGAATTTGGGAATGCAACAGTGTTATTAGCGGGAATTGCAGATCAATTAGATGTTGAATTATGGCAGAATTCACGGTTTAATGGCCGTTATTTACGAGCTAAGCAAGTTTTTGTGAAAACACATGATCATGCAATTGCTGGTGTCAATGCAATGAGTGCACAGCATACATTAGCTTCTGATGCTAGTGATATATATTTTTATAATTTACCGAATACGCGTGCTGATTTTATGGCATATAATGGTTCGGTTTTGGATATGCGTGATTGGCAATTATTTAATAATCAGGAATATACACAATATAATAAATAATAAATAATGGTTATGATTGATGACAAAGATTCTGGTATTACATGGTGTGAATTTAAATTATTTAGGTAAACGTGAACCTTTAGTTTATGGTTCTGTAACCTTAGAAAATTTGAATTTAACATTACAGAAACAAGCCAAAGGTAATAATGTTAGTTTAACTTGCTTGCAAAGCAATAGTGAGTCAGAATTTATTAATGCGCTTTATACAGCGGCTGATGAAGCTGTAGATTATTTGATCATTAACCCTGGCGCTTGGACTCATACTAGCATTGCATTGCGGGATGCATTGCTGGCTATAGAGATTAAATTTGTTGAAGTGCATATTAGTAATATTTATGCACGCGAGCTATTTAGACAACATTCTTATTTATCTGATATTGCAATGGGAGTCGTGATTGGATTTGGTATTAATAGTTATAGCCTTGCTTTGAAGGCCATTTTAGAGAGCAACTGATGGATATTCGTAAAATTAAAAAATTGATCGAATTATTAGCAACTACCGATGTAACCGAAATAGAAATTAAAGAAGGTGAGGAGTTATTGCGTTTAAGTCGACATAAATATTTTTCTCAAGATTTGACAATGCAAAGGATGCAAGCATTGATGCCATCATCATATAAAGATCCGGAAGTAAAATTGGTTCAGAATCCAATGGAAATGGTGGCGCCTAAAATTAAAGGTTGCCATATACATTCACCGATGGTTGGTACGATGTATATGGCCAGATCTCCTGAGGCCCCGCCATTTGTTACAGTAGGTCAAAACGTACAAGCCGGTGATATTCTTTGTATTATTGAAGCCATGAAAATGTTTAATGAAATTGAAGCTGATAAAACAGGTAGAATCGTTGAGATTTTGGTGGCTAATGGTGAGCCAGTGGAATATGATCAGCCATTATTTGTAATGGAAGAATAAAGCATTATAAGGTTAAACAATGCTAAATAAAATTTTAATAGCTAATCGTGGTGAAATAGCTTTACGTATTCTGCGTGCTTGCAAAGAATTAGGCATCCAAACTGTTGCTGTGTATTCGGATGCTGATAAAGATTTATTGCATGTGCGTTTAGCAGATGAAACAGTTTGTATTGGTCCGGCGCAATCACAAAAAAGTTATTTAAATATACCTGCTATTATTTCTGCAGCAGAAATTACTGATGCAGTTGCAATTCATCCTGGATATGGATTTTTATCTGAGAATGCTGACTTTGCCGAAATTGTTGAACAAAGTGGCTTTCGTTTTATTGGGCCAAGAACTGAAACAATACGATTGATGGGAGATAAAATTTCAGCTATTGCTGCCATGAAAAAACTTGGTGTCCCGTGTGTTCCCGGTTCTGAACATGCCTTAAATGATAAGGACGCGGAGCATTTAAAACTTGCTAAAAAAATTGGTTACCCAGTCATTATTAAGGCTGCAGGTGGTGGTGGTGGTCGTGGTATGCGTGTTGTTTTTACTGAATCCAATCTCATTAATGCGATCGCTTTAACTCGTAGTGAAGCTAAGGCGGCTTTTAATAATGATTCTATTTATATGGAAAAATTTTTAGAAAATCCCCGTCATATTGAATTTCAGGTTTTAGGTGATGGTTATGGGCAGGCAATTCACTTAGGTGAACGTGATTGTTCAATGCAAAGACGTCATCAAAAAGTTGTTGAGGAGGCTCCTGCTGTTGGTATTACTCCAGAATTACGGCAGGAAATGGGAGCATGTGTAGTTAATGCTTGTAGTGAACTCAAATATCGTGGCGCTGGTACATTCGAATTTTTATATCAAGATGGGTGTTTTTATTTTATTGAAATGAATACACGCATTCAAGTAGAACACCCAGTTACGGAAATGATCACTGGCATAGATTTAGTTAAAGAGCAAATTAGAATAGCTAGTGACATTCATTTTACATTTAAACAAGAAGATATTAAATTTTCAGGCCATGCGATTGAATGTCGTATTAATGCTGAGGATGCTAAAACTTTTTTACCGTGTCCAGGGATGATAAAATTGTTGCATCAACCAGGTGGACCAGGCATTCGTTTTGATTCACATATTTATAGTAGTTATGTAGTACCACCATATTATGATTCCATGATTGGGAAATTGATTGGTTATGGTGCTACGCGTGATGAAGTGATTGCGAGAATTCGTAATGCACTTGATGAAATTGTTATTGACGGTATTAAAACGAATATTGAGTTACATCAGCGTATTATGCGCGACAAAGGTTTTATCAATGGTGGGACTAATATTCATTATTTAGAAAAAATGCTAAAAGATTAATTTAATAAATGAGGCATTAATTATATGCATGAAGGTGATGTTTTTTATACTATTTTTTTGATTTTTGCTGGAGCTGCTATATTTTCTACTTTAGTTTTGTTTACCAAACAATCTTTGCTTGTAGCTTATATTTTATTAGGTGCTGCTTTAGGACCTTGTGGTTTAAAATTAGTTTATGATGTGAGCACTATACAACAAGTTGGCAATATTGGTATTGTGTTTCTATTATTTTTACTGGGTTTAAATTTACAACCGCAAAATCTAGTGCATATGTTGGGTCAAGTAACTTGGATTGCTGTAATTAGTTCGATTTTATTTGCGGTTTTGTCATATTTAGTCTGTCTTTGGTTTGGTTTTAGTGTTACCGAATCTTGGATCTTCGGTGCCACCATGATGTTCTCTAGTACAATTATAGGATTAAAATTATTACCAACAACCATTTTGCATCATCAGCATACTGGAGAGGTGATGATTAGTGTATTGTTAATGCAAGATGTTATTGCAATTATTATATTAATTTTAATTAATGGTGCTAAAGATGGCACTGGTTTAACACTTAATAATTTAATTTTAGTGGTGGTGACATTACCAATTCTAATTATTGTAGCATTTGGTCTCGAACGTTATGTTTTAGTAAAATTATTAGCACGCTTCGATAGAATGCAAGAATATGTTTTTTTGTTATCTATTAGTTGGTGTTTAACTTTATCGTTTATTGCATATAAGTTAGGATTATCTGAAGATATTGGTGCTTTTGTTGCTGGTGTTGCGCTGGCTTCTAGTCCAATTTCTTTATTTATTTCTGAAAGTTTACGGCCATTACGTGACTTTTTTTTAGTATTGTTCTTTTTTGCTATTGGCGCGACTTTTAATTTTAGTTACTTTTCACAGGTTTTCTGGCCATCTTTAGTATTAGCTGGATTAATTTTATTGGTAAAACCATTTTTGTTTCGTGTGTTGTTATCGCAATCTGGAGAAAAATTAGATATAGCTAAGGAAGTTAGCTTGCGTTTGGGGCAGGCCAGTGAATTCTCATTATTAATTGCAAGTATTGCACTTAGTAGTAAATTGATCTCTGAATTGGCTGCGAATTTAATTCAGGCAACAACTATTGTTACGTTTATTGTTTCTTCGTATTGGGTGGTGATGCGCTATCCAACTCCAGTGGCATTAAACGAAAAAATGCATAAGGATTAGTTATGAAATTATTGATAATTGTATTGTGTCTATTAAGTGAGCGTTATTTAATTCATAAAATTTCATACAGCAGATTTTCTTGGTTTGCGCATTATTGTAAACGCTGCTTATCTTACGGTACTAATTCGATGTTGTTTAATAAATCGATTATGCAACTGTTATTAGTGATATTACCATTAATAATTTTTGTTAGTATGTTACTGTATTTATGTCACACTATAGTGTTTGGTTTATTATTTTTTCTTTTACAATTATTGCTTGTTTATTATTGTATTGGCCCGGTTAATCCATTTTATCCATTGAGTGGTGCATTGGCAGACGATGAGTATAATGCTGATGAGATCGATGCGGTAAATTATTTTGTTGCAGTTAACCAACAATTAATTGCTGTAATATTTTGGTATATTACGGTTGGTCCAATTTTTATGTTGTTATATCGTTTGTGCTCTTTATGTCAATATTCATTAGTCCAGGAATTTGGTACTGAAAATATTTTAGCGAAAAATATTACAGCTATTTTAAATTGGATTCCAGTCCGGATTACGGCTATGTTATATTTATTAGTTGGTAATTTTCAGCGTGGATTGCAATATTTTATGCAAATGTTTTTTCGAACATATAAACAAAATAATCAATTTTTAAGCAATATTGGGTTATTGGCAGCGCGCGTAGATGATAATGCAGTGGTATCTTTAACCGTTGCACAACATTTAATTGAACAATCTGTGATTGTTTATGTAATTTTATTAGCATTTTTTACTATAATTGCTTGTGTATGAAATTATTAATAGTAATTATTAATACTATATTTTTGTTAATAGTATCTTGTGCGCAAGGAATTAAGAATCATGATATTTATCAAATCAAGCAATGCAAGTTATCTTGTCAACAAAAAAATATAATTTGCAGGAAATTATGTTATGATAATTGTTTTAATTGTATCAAAATTGATTGTAAAAAAGCAAAGAGATCGTATAACGAATATGTGAGAGAGCAATTTATTGTAAGTGGAATTATTGTGCGGCGGTTGAATTCTTATCGCGATCCTTTACAGTGCCTAAAAACAACTTGTGATTGTTGTGCTGACTATAGAGTGTGTCAGCAATCATGTCGATAATTTATGTAGGAATTTATTCATGTCTCAAGATTTAACTTATGATATTGATCCACAAGAAACTTGTGAATGGCTGGAAGCATTGCGTGCAGTAATTGCAAATGATGGTAACGAACGTGCAAAATTTATTTTACAAATACTGTTGCAACAGGCAAATAAAAATGGAATTAATTTAAAAACCTCAGTAAATACGCCTTATTGTAATACGATTAAATTACATGAAGAAAAATTGATGATACCTGATGAAGGCATGAGTAAACGTATTAGTGCTTTGATACGTTGGAATGCCGTGGCCATGGTTTTAAGAGCTGGTAAATACGCACCTGAATTAGGTGGACATATTGCCTCGTACGCCTCAGCGTCAACCTTATATGAAATTGGTTTTAATTATTTTTTTAAAGGTGCAGGTCATGCTGATGGTGCTGATTTAATTTATTTTCAAGGTCATTCATCTCCAGGAATTTATGCGCGTGCTTTTTTAGAAGGACGTTTAACTGTTGAGCAACTGGATAATTTTCGCCAAGAAATTGAAAAAAATGGATTGTCTTCGTATCCGCATCCATGGTTAATGCATGATTTTTGGCAATTTCCCACGGTATCTATGGGTCTTGGTCCATTACAGGCAATTTATCAGGCGCGATTTTTAAAATATTTAGAAAATCGTGGCTTATTAAAAACTTCTGGGCGTAAAGTGTGGGCATTTCTGGGTGATGGGGAAATGGATGAACCGGAATCATTGGGTGCATTATCAATAGCTGTCAGAGAAAAATTAGATAATTTAATTTTTGTAGTGAATTGTAATTTACAACGATTAGATGGACCGGTACGCGGCAATGGTAAAATTATTCAAGAATTAGAAGGCGTATTTCGTGGTGCCGGTTGGAATGTGATTAAAGTGATTTGGGGTAGTAGATGGGATAATTTATTTGCTCTTGATGTTAATGGTGTGATGCAAAAACGTATGGAAGAATGTGTTGATGGTGATTATCAATCATATAAAGTTAATAATGGCGCATATGTGCGTGAAAAATTTTTTGGACAATATCCGGAATTAAAAAAAATGGTAGAACATATGTCAGATGATGATATATGGCGCTTGAATCGCGGCGGTCATGATTCACAAAAAGTTTTTGCAGCGTATGCACAAGCAGTAGCTAATACTGGGAATCCTACAGTTATTTTAGCTAAAACTATTAAAGGCTATGGTATGGGGGCGGCTGGTGAAAGCCAAAATATTACTCATCAACAGAAAAAAATGACAATTGAACAAGTACGTGCATTTCGTGATCGTTTTAGTATCCCAATTAGTGATGCAGTAATTAATGATATTCCATTTTATCGTCCCGATGACGATAGCCCTGAGATTCAGTTTTTACAAAAACAGCGTGCGGCTCTGGGTGGTTATTTGCCGGCAAGAAATGTGCATGTGGATAAATTAGTAATTCCAGAGTTATCAGCTTTTGTTAGTGTGACTCAAAGTAGCGGTGAACGTGAATTATCAACTACTATGGCTTTTGTGCGGATATTATCAATTTTATTAAAGGATAAAGAATTAGGATCGCGTATTGTGCCTATTGTTCCTGATGAATGTCGTACTTTTGGCATGGAGGGATTATTTCGCCAGATTGGAATTTATTCTATAGTAGGGCAGTTATATACACCTGTTGATCAAAGTCAAGTTATGTATTATCTTGAAGCGCGTGATGGACAAATTTTAGAAGAAGGTATTAATGAAGCTGGTGCTTTTTGTTCGTGGATGGCTGCCGCAACTTCATATGCCTCGAATCAATTGGTGATGATCCCATTTTATATTTATTACTCAATGTTTGGCTTCCAACGTATTGGTGATTTAGCTTGGGCTGCTGGTGATATGCAAGCGCGTGGCTTTTTATTGGGCGGTACTGCTGGTAGAACAACTTTAGCTGGTGAAGGTTTACAGCATCAAGATGGTCACAGTCATATTTTAGCGTCAACAATACCTAATTGTATTGGATATGATCCAACATATGCTTATGAATTAGCGGTAATTGTACAGCATGGGTTGCAACGTATGTTTGTTGATCAGGATAATGTATTTTTTTATATTACCGTCATGAATGAAAATTATATACAACCAGATTTACCGGTTGGTGTTGAAAATGGTATTATTAAAGGTATGTATTTATTGCGTGAAGCGCAAGATGTTAGTGATAAACATGTGCAATTATTGGGTTCAGGGACAATATTACGTGAAGTGATTGCAGCCGCAGAAATTTTATTTAATGAATTTACAGTTACCTCTGATATTTGGAGTGTTACGAGTTTTGGTGAATTACGTCGTGAAGGATTAGCAATTGAACGCCATAATCGTATGCAGGTACAAAAAGATTCGCAGAATTCTTATGTGAGCCAACAGTTGGATCAACGTCTAGGACCAATAATTGCTGCAACAGATTATATACGTTTATATGCAGAACAAATTAGGCCATTTATTCAGAAGACCTATGTGACTTTAGGTACCGATGGTTATGGTCGTAGTGATACTAGAAAACAATTGCGTCATTTTTTTGAAGTTGATGCAAAATTTATTGTATTAACAACATTATATACTTTGATGCAAGAAGGTAAGGTGGCACAAACGGTAATTATCGATATGATGCAACGTTATGATATTGATGCTGAAAAATTTGATCCAATGATTCATTAAGGGTAAGTATAGATGACTGATGTAATTATTATTAAAGTTCCTGATATTGGTAGTACTAATCGTGTTGATGTTATTGAACTTTTAGTTAAAGTTGGTGATGTAATTGCTGAAAATTCCCCATTATTAGTATTGGAATCTGATAAAGCGAGTATGGAAATCCCATCACCTTATGCTGGTAAGGTTATCGCCTTACATAGTAAAATTGGTGATAAAGTTCAAGCTGGAGATGATATTTTAACTCTTGAGCCTGCTGCAGAGATTCAAAAACAGGCAGCTTCGATTTTAGCAATAGATCTACCAGTTTTACCAGTAAATACGGTTAAATCAGTATTAAATCCAGTGATAGATCTATCTGAGGAACGGACTCATGATGTACCTAAGAATGATTTATCCATAATTGCTGCCGGTCCTGCGGTGAGGCGTATGGCAAGAGAGTTAGGTATTGATTTATCTTGTGTAATTGGTCGCGGTAGAAAAAATCGTATTACTAAAGAAGATCTACAGCAGTATGTAAAAAATTGTTTAAATACAGTTAATCCTAATAATATCACGAATACTTTTATAGATTTTAGTGTTTTTGGTGAAATTAAGAGTCAGCCGTTAAGTAAAATTAAAAAATTAACTGCTGTGAATGTCCATCGTTCTTGGCTAACTGTGCCACAAGTAACGCAATTTGATGAAGCTGATATTACTTCTTTAGAAGAATTTCGACGTTATGAAACCGGGTTATTAACTGATTGTAAATTAACGTTATTGTCTTTTGTTATTAAGTCCGTGACTAAAGCTTTATTAATTTATCCGCAATTTAATGCATCATTGGATGCTAATGGGCAAAATTTAATTTATAAATATTATTATAATATTGGTGTTGCTGTTGAAACGCCAAATGGTTTAGTGGTACCGGTTGTTCATGGCGTTGACAAATTATCAATTGTTGAAATTGCTAAGCAATTAAATGTTTTGAGTCAAAAAGCTCGCGATAAAAATTTATTACCACAACATATGACCGGTGGTAATTTTACTATTTCAAGTTTGGGAGGTATTGCCGGTACTGCATTCACACCGATTGTTAATAATCCTGAAGTTGCGATATTGGGAATTTCTCGATCAAGTATTAAACCAATTTATATTAATAATGAATTTCAACCAAGATTAATGTTGCCATTATCTTTATCTTATGATCATAGAGTTATTGATGGTGCTGAGGCAGCGCGTTTTATGAAAACGCTTACAGAATTGCTTGGTGATATGCGGCGGGTGTTACTATGAATTTATGGAGTGTCAAATGAGTGTGAATATTCAAAAAAATCAAACTATGAAAGCTGATGTAGTGGTATTAGGAAGTGGTCCTGGTGGTTATAGCGCTGCATTTCGTGCAGCTGATTTAGGTCAAAAAGTTATTGTAATCGAGCGTTATGATACTCTTGGGGGTGTCTGTTTAAATGTTGGCTGTATTCCTTCTAAAGCATTATTGCATACGGCAAAAGTGTTGAATGAAGTCGCTGAGATTCATGTATTAGGTATTGATTTTGGTAAGCCGGTGATTGATAAAGCAAAATTAATTGATTGGAAACATTCAATAATTAAAAAATTAACGACCGGATTACAGTTGTTAGCTAAACAACGTAAAGTCGAAGTGATTACTGGAACAGCAAAATTTGTAGATTCACATAAAGTTCTAATAGAGCCGCAAGGTATAATGATTGAATTTACTCAGGCTATTGTTGCTGTTGGTAGTGAAGCTACTAAATTATCATTTATTCCTAATGATCCACGTATTTTTACATCGACAGGTGGTTTAGAGTTACAAGATATTCAGGGAGATCTATTGATTCTAGGTGGTGGAATTATTGGTTTAGAAATGGCGACTATTTATTCTGCATTGGGGGTGCAGGTTACTGTAGTTGAGTTCATGGATCAATTAATTCCTGGTGCTGATAAAGACTTAGTGAATGTTTTAGAAAAATATATGAAGAAAAAACAGGTGAAATTTTTGTTAAAAACTAAAGTCACTGGTGTTGAAGCACGTCCAGATGGTATTCATGTAACTATGAATGACGGTACTAAGGATAATATTATCTGTGTGCAGCAAATGTTAGTTGCTGTTGGTCGCAAACCTAATGGTAACACAATAAATGCTGCAGCTGCTGGAATTACAGTGGATGCGCATGGATTTATTAACGTCGATAAACAAATGCGTACTAATGTTCCACATATTTTTGCAATTGGTGATGTTGTTGGCCAACCGATGTTGGCACATAAAGCGGTGGCAGAAGGTAGAGTTGCGGCTGAAGTGATTGCCGGTAAAAAACATTATTTTGATCCTAAATCTATCCCGAGTGTTGCGTACACAGATCCGGAATTAGCATGGGTCGGTGTTACAGAAAATTTTGCTAAAAATAATAATATTGTTTATGAAAAAGCAGTGTATCCATGGATGGCTAGCGGTCGGGCTTTGAGTATGGGGCGTGCTGAGGGGATGACGAAATTATTGTTTTGTCCACAGACACAGCGTATTTTAGGTGCAGGAATAGTGGGTGTAAATGCTGGTGAATTAATTGCAGAGATTGCTCTTGCTATAGAAATGGGTTGTGATGTTGAAGATCTTGCGTTGACAATTCACCCACATCCAACGGTTTCTGAAACTATTATGCAGGCTGCAGAAATTTTTGAAGGTACGATTACCGATTTATATTTACCAAAAAAATGAGTTGGTTTGATGAAAATAAGTGAATTATGGCTACGAGAATGGGTTAATACAACATTAAATTCAGAGGAGTTAGCGCATTTATTAACTATGTCGGGATTAGAAATTGATAGTATTACTCCAGTATCGGCAGGATTTTCTGGGGTTGTTGTTGGAAAAATTATTCATATTGCCCCGCATCCTCAAGCCGATAAATTGACTTTATGCACAGTGGATATCGGTAGTGAGACTTTACATATAGTTTGTGGTGCCAAAAATGTTGGTGTTGGATTAAAAGTTGCATGTGCAACAATTGGTGCTAAACTACCTGGCGATATTGTTATTAAGAGTTCAGTATTACGTGGTGAACCATCAGATGGTATGTTATGTTCGGCTACAGAGCTTGGACTCGAGAGTAATGCTACCAGTGGTATTATGGAGTTATATCAAGAGGCTGTTATTGGTATGGATCTCTATGCATATTTTCAATTAAATGATCGTGTATTTGATATTAATATTACACCTAATCGTGCTGATTGCTTAAGTATTATGGGTATTGCGCGTGAAGTTGCAGCATTAACTCATACTCAAATTAATAAGTCATTAGCAAATATCTCTGTTCCAGAGATGTTGCATAACAGTAAACCTAAGATTAAGATTGCAACTCCAAATGCTTGCCCGCAATATTGTGCACGGATTATTCGTAATATGAACGTCGCAGTTGATTTACCTGTATTTATATCTGAGCGTTTACAGCGTGCTGGAATTCGTAGTGTGCACCCGGTGGTTGATATTTTAAATTATGTAATGTTAGAGTTGGGACAACCAATGCATGCATTTGATTTAAAAAAATTCACTGGTAATGTTAATGTGCGTTTTGGTTATGCACATGAAGTTTTAAAATTATTGAATAATACTGTAGTCAATTTAAATACAGAAGTATTAGTGATTGCTGATGCGGAAAAATCTTTAGCTATTGCTGGAGTTATGGGTAGTTATGAAAGCGCTGTTTCTGAACAGACTACGGATATTTTTCTTGAAAGTGCATTTTTTGATCCAGAGATTATATCTTATTCAACACGTTTGTATGCGTTGCATACTGATGCTGCACAACGTTTTGAACGCGGTGTTGATCCAGCATTACAATTGATTGCTTTAGAGTATGCAACACAATTATTGCTTACATATACAGGTGGTGTGGTTTCTTCTATTGAGTGTTGTCAAGTACCAGATTTATTACCACAAGTCATATCGATTGCGTTTGATCCTAATATGGTGCAGCATCTTACTGGTGTTGATATTGATATTGCAACAATATTAGATATATTGCGTGATTTAAAAATGGAAGTAGTAGTCAATGCGGATTTGTGGATGGTATCGCCACCAAGTTATCGTTTTGATATAAAAATTGCTGTTGATTTAGTAGAAGAAGTATTGCGTGTATATGGTTACGATAAATTGCAGTTTATAGATGTCGCAACTAAAATTAAATGTGGCACGATTGATTCATTAATAGTGATAAATAAAAAATTAACTGATTTTTTTATAGCTCGAGGTTATTACGAAACTATTACTTACGGTTTTGTCGATCCACAATTGCAGAGTTGCTTATATCCTAATATTACTGCTATGGAAATAGTTAATCCTATTTCTCCAGAATTATCGACTATGCGTTTGAGTCTATGGCCAGGATTGTTAGCATCTATGTTATATAATTATAATCGGCAACAAAACATGATAAAAATTTTTGAATGTAGTAAAATCTTTAAAGTTCATGCAGGGATTGTTACAGAACAAGAATGTTTTTCTGGATTACTTTATGGTGATATAGGCTTATTAAATTGGTCTGAAAGCAAACGTGAATTTGATTTTTATGATATGAAGGGCGACTTACAAGCCTTATTTGAATATTTACATTTATCTACAGTAAAATTTATTGCAACTGAGCATACAGCGTTACATCCTGGTAAAGCCGCGAAAATTTTGTGTAATGGGCGAGAAATCGGTTTTTGTGGAGTTCTGAATCCACGATTCATGGCTGCTTTAGAAATAACATTTGATGTGTTTTTGTTTGAATTATCTGTTGATTGTTTACTTGATCAAAATATAAAACAATATCATACGATTTCAAAATTTCCATTAATACGTCGGGATTTATCTGTATTAATGAATGTGAGCTTACCAGCGACAACAGTTACTACGGCGATAGAACAATTATTAAAAAAAATTGATATTGATGGTTGTGTGCGTTCGTTAGATATTATAGATTTATATAATGGTGATAATATTCCTGTAAATAAGAAAAGTTTGACAATATCCTTATCATTACAAAATACTACACGTACTTTGCGTGATGATGAAATTAATCTGATGATTGGTAATATAATTAGCTATTTGAATGAAAAATTCTCGATAACATTAAGGTGATATGATGATGGATACATTAAAGAAGGCAAATATTGTTAGCAATTTAATTCATGCTGTATCTTTACCAAAAGTTGAAGCTAAGTTGTTAGTAGATAATTTTTTTGAATTGATTCGAGCCAATTTAGAATCAGGACAACATGTTAAATTATCTGGATTTGGTAATTTTATGTTGCGTGATAAATCTCAGCGTCCAGGACGTAATCCTAAAACTGGTGAATGGATACCTGTTACAGCTAGAAGAGTAGTAACCTTTAAGATTGGGTTGAAATTAAAACATAAAATTGAACAAATAGAAAAATAATTGTCTAGTGAGCGTGTGTATTTAGTTGGTGGCGCTGTACGGGATCAATTATTAGGTTATCCGGTAACAGAACGTGATTGGGTAGTTGTTGGTGCTACACCAGAACAATTATTGCAACAAGGTTATAAGCGTGTTGGCCGTGATTTTCCAGTTTTCTTGCATCCAGTGACTAGAGAAGAGTACGCCTTAGCGCGTATCGAACGTAAATCAGATGTTGGTTATTATGGATTTGTTTGTGATTATAATCAGCATGTTACTCTAGAGCAGGACTTATTACGTAGAGATTTAACCATTAATGCCATGGCATTGGATGCCTCTAATAATCTTATTGATCCTTATAATGGTTTATATGATTTAAAACAGAAAATTTTACGTCATGTATCGGTGGCTTTTATTGAAGATCCAGTGAGAGTGTTGCGAGTTGCGCGGTTTGCCGCGCGTTATCATCATTTAGGTTTCCGTGTTGCTGAGGAAACTCAAGAATTAATGGCTCAAATAGTTAAGTGTGGCGAATTGAATCATTTGGTTCCTGAGCGCATTTGGCAGGAATTACATAAAAGTTTAATGGAAAAACATCCTGAAGTTTTTTTTACTACCTTGAGTAAATGCGGGGCTTTATCTAAAATATTACCTGAGATTGATAATGATAGGCATTCATCCTTAGCATTAACTACTGCAGTTGTATTATCTAATGATCCAAAAATTCGTTTTGCTGTGCTAATATATAATATACAAAATGAATTATTAATTAAGAATTTATGTAAAAGATTGCGTGTTCCTGCATCTTATCAGCAATTTGCTATATTAGTTGCCCGCTATCATGTTCAAATTAATCAAGTGTTGCAATTAACTGCTGTAGAAATTATGGAATTATTAAATAATGTGGATTGCTGGCGACGATCACAAAGATTTATGGAACTTTTGATAGCTTGCCAGGCTATTGAACAAAATATTAAGCCTAATAACATTAGTAATATGTGGTGTAAAAGTGTTGAGGTATGTCTTGGAATGACCCCGAACATGTTATTAATTGAGGGCTATCATGGCGCGGAAATTAAACATATGTTATATGTACAGCGTATTGCTGCAATTGAAGAGATGCTCGGACACGTTCCTTAACCAAGGATAAGCATGAAAAGTAATAATAATTTAATCTGGATCGATTTGGAAATGACCGGTTTAAATCCAGAAATAGAGCGTATTATAGAAATTGCAACGGTAATTACCGATAGTGATTTAAATATTCTTGCTGAAGGACCGGTTTTTGCAATACATCAAAGTGAACAATTATTGTTAACTATGGATGAATGGAATACGCGACAACATCATAAATCGGGTTTAATCAATCGTGTACGTGAGTCTAATATTGATGAAGTTACTGCAGAAAATATTACTATTAATTTTTTAAAACAATATTTAGATCCTGATAAATCGCCGATGTGTGGTAACAGTATTTGTTTAGACAGACGTTTTCTCTATAAATATATGCCAAATTTAGTTAAATATTTTCATTATCGTAATTTAGATGTGAGTACACTTAAGGAATTAGTTAAGCGTTGGCGCCCAAAGTTAATTAATAGCGTAGTTAAAGCATCTAAGCATTTAGCTTTAGATGATATTAAAGACTCAATTGCTGAATTGATCTATTATCGACAGAATTTTATTCGTTTCACTGAAGAGCAATAATGAGTGCCTGTCATCATCAACATACGCATAATCATCAACCTGTAGGTGGTTATAATCATGTGTTTATGATTGCAGTTATTGCGAATGGAGCGTTTGTAATTTTACAGATTATATATTCTTATCTTGCTCATTCTACTGGTTTATTGGCTGATGCGATTCATAATTTAGGTGATGTTTTAGGATTGATTTTGGCATGGATTGGTAATAGTTTATTAAAAACTCGTCCTACTGCAAAAACTAGTTATGGCATGAAAAAAATTTCTATTTTAGCAGCATTAGCTAATGGTATTTTATTGGTATTCTCTTGCGGTATGATTGTAACTGAAGCTTTATATAATCTAATCACTCCTAAAGCTATTGATGCTGTTGCAGTTATGATTGTTGCTGGCATTGGCATTTTTGTTAATGGTGGCACTGCCGTTTTGTTTTTATGTGGTAAAAATGATTTAAATCTTCGTGCAGCATATTTGCATTTAGTATCTGATGCATTAATTTCTGTTGGAGTTGTAATTGCTGCCGCGGTTGTATTCTATACTGGTTGGCTTAGAATCGACCCTATTATTGGGTTAATCATTGCTATAGTGATTCTTAAAGGTACTTGGTCGTTATTTGTGGATAGTTTCTGTTTATTGATTGATTCAGTACCCAAAAGCATTTCACTAGCCGCGGTACAAGATTTATTGTTGCAAGAACCCGGGGTCACTCAGGTACATGATTTACATATTTGGGCATTAAGTACGCAAGAAAATGCTTTATCAGTCCATTTATTGATGCCAAAGATAGTATTTACTGATCTTGCAAGACAGCAATTAATAGAAAAATTAAAAAATAAATATAATATTAGTCATGTCACCATTCAAATTGAAAATGATATGGCTTTTTGTAATGATGCTTGCATGATTAGTTAGGCTCCGACAGAGCCTAAGATCTTTTAATATTACTAATTGGAATACGAATCTCAGTATTATTTTGATTCATTAAGCGATGACTTTTCCATGCTTGTCCATATATTACTTCATAAGTTAACGGGTATTTATTATCAATACGCATTGTATTGTATTTGTCAATAAATGACATATATGCTGTTTTTCCAGTTAATCCAGAATTACGCTGTTGATGCATATTGCGTACCCCTTGTTTTTTTAAACTTACATGTAGATCTTTAATCGATTTATAACGCGCAGTGAGTATTTCCATATCCATAACTGGATCAATGAATTTAGTTTTTAATAAAGTATCGCCAATATTATGCATATCGTGAAATTCATTTACATGCATGTAAGTATTGGTATCATGTTGCCATGCTTTTTGTATTTCTTTAAAAGTATCAGGACCTAATGTTGTAAACATAAAACAACCGTTATTTTTCATCACACGATTGATTTCATTAAATAAATCTGGCAAAGCATGAGACCAATGAATTACTTGATTAGCAAAAACCAAATCAAAACTTTCATAATTGAAAGGTAACTGCATCATGTTAGCAGCAATTAATTGCCATTTATGACGCCATGTATGTTTTTTTTTGGAATGAATTAACATGTTTTGCGCAAAATCGATAGCAACTATATTTGCTCGTGGGTACTTATGACGTAATGCACGACTAAATTGACCAGTGCCGCAACCCAAATCTAAAATATTACCAGAAGCAATATTAATATAATCTAAGCGATTAAATAATCGTCGCCCGATTTCTTGTTGTATTTTTGCATATTTATCATACTCAACAGCATGTTGATGAAATGATTTGTGAATTTCATGAAGTCCAATCATAATATTTCAATATTAATTTTATAGATTGTGTGGATAAATGAGCATTATGTTCCAGTGGTTAGGTATTAAAGCAATTTGCGCTCTTTGCGGTCATTATCATGATAATCATACAGTGCTTTGCGATTTTTGTATACATTTATTGATACCTATTAAATATTCATGTAAATATTGTATGCAACCATTAGTCGATGATAAATTATTAATTTGTGGATACTGTATTAAAAAACGCCCATATTTTGATCGTATAATTACTAATTATTTATTTATAGAACCTTTAAGAACATTATTGCATGATTTCAAATATAATCATGCTCTCTATTTAAGAGATTTTTTTGCGCAATTAATGTTAAAGAATCAGCAAATTTATACAATAGATCCACCTGATTGTTTAATACCAATGCCATTACATAAAAAACGTATAAAAAGCCGAGGGTTTAATCAAGCTGCAGAAATTACTAAATTATTATCGAAAGCATTAAAAATAGCATATAATAACAATATTTGTAAAAAAATATTACATACAGCGCCACAAGTTGGTTTAACAGCAGTGCAACGTTATAAAAATTTGCAGAATTCTTTTATAGTAAAAAAATCTCAATATAAATATGTTGTTATTGTTGATGATTTAGTGACGACTGGTAGTACTGCCAATGAGTTGGCTAAAGTTTGTAAGCAATCTGGTATTGAACGCGTAGATATTTGGTGTTGTGCACGTGCTATACACCATACATCATAATGACTATAGATTTTTTAATATTAATAGGTTATCGTGATTTATATTCTTTTTTTATATTATTTGAAATATGTTAGCTGCATTATATATAGATAATTTTGCTGTTGTTGAGCATCTTGAATTAGATTTTACATTAGGCATGACGGTTTTTACTGGAGAAACTGGTGCTGGAAAATCTATTATGATTGATGCTTTAATATTATTATTAGGTGGCAGGGCGGATCCTTCGGTAATTCGTTTGGGGGCGAATAAATGTGAAATTATTGCAACTTTTTGGATTGCTGATGCTATTGAACCTTTGTCATGGATTGCAAAACATGATTTGGACATCGAAGATAACACTGTGATTTTAAAACGTACGATTTTTCTTGAAGGACGTTCTAAATGTTATATTAACGGGCAACCATTTGCTGTACAAAAAATTAAAGAACTGGGTGCTATGTTGGTACATATTCATGGTCAACATGAGCATCAAAGTCTGTTGCAACACGCAATACATCGTCAACATTTAGACCAATTTGCAATTAATGATCTGTTATTACAAAATGTTGCAAATACATATAAATTATGTAAACAAATACAACAAAAACTTGAAGATTTACAATATCAAACTCAGCAAAATAATCATGTGCAATTATTAGAGTATCAATTGGAAGAATTGAATGCATTGAATTTACAATCAAATACATTAACATTATTAAATAATGAACATCAATTATTAAATAATGCGCAAGAATATATTAATATCATGCAACAAATTAATCAATTATTGAATTCCGAAACTGAAACCAATGTTACGCAACAATTAGCTTATGTTTTGGTCTTATTGAACAAATTACCAAAAAGTGATAATAATAATATTTTAAAAAATCTGACTGATCTAATTACTGCTGCTCATATACAATGTATCGAAGCAATTAATGAAGTGAATACAGTAGTGGAAAAAATTTCTCTGAATCCAGAAAGATTACAAATAATTGAGACACAAATACAGGAAATATATAAAATTGCTAGAAAATATAATATTGAAGCTAAAGATATTAAGCAATATATTGACAAATTAAATAATGAATTAGCACTAATGCATAATGCGAAATCAAATTTATTTATAGTAGAGCAAGAATATAATATGATATTAGAACAATATAAACATCATACATTGTTATTACGTGAATCCAGAAAAAATGCAGCACCAAAACTTGCACAAGAAATTACAAAAATTCTTAATATGTTGGCAATGCCACATGGTAGGATTGTGATATCTATGGAAGAATTGGAGAAAATGCAAAGCCACGGTGCAGATCATGTCGAATATTTAGTACAAACCAATCCTGGATTAGCTTTGGATGCGTTGCAAAAAATCGCTTCTGGTGGCGAATTATCACGCATTAGTTTAGCTATACAATTAGTGACGTCACAACAAAATAGTACACCAACTATTATATTTGATGAAGTTGATGTTGGTATTGGTGGTGCTACGGCTGCTTTAATTGGTAAATTATTACGTGATCTTGGTGAACGTTTACAAGTGTTTTGTGTGACACATCAACCGCAAGTTGCAGTAACAGCACATAATCATTTTGTCGTCAAAAAGTATAATAAACAACAACAAACTTATTCAAAAGTTTTTCTTTTATCCGAACAAGACAAAGTTGAAGAAATATCTAGAATGATGAGTGGTGTCGTAGTTACGGAACAAACAAGATCTCATGCTCGTGAATTATTATTACAAGGTCAAGATGAATAATAAAACATATTCTATGATTTTTAAGCGTTTTCAACAACAAAATCCTCATCCACAAATAGAATTAAATTATTCTTCATCTTTTGAATTACTCATTTCGGTTATATTGTCAGCACAATCTACTGATGTTGGTGTGAATAAAGCCACGGTGAATTTATTTAAAATCGCAAATACTCCAGCAGATATTTTAAAATTAGGTATTGATAATTTAAAAAATTATATTAAAACTATTGGATTATATAATAATAAAGCAAAATTCATTATTGAAACCTGTAAAATTTTAATTAGTGATTATGATGGTAAAGTTCCAGATACTATACAGGAATTACAACACCTACCAGGTGTTGGTAGAAAAACGGCAAATGTAATTTTAAATTCAGCCTTTCAGCAACCGACTCTTGGTGTGGATACACATATTTTTCGTGTCGCTAATCGTACAAAATTGGCGATTGGTAAAACGCCAATAGCAGTAGAAAAAATTTTAATTAAAAAGATTGCTAAAAAATTTTTATTGTATGCTCATCATTGGTTAGTATTACATGGACGATATATTTGTACTGCACGTAAACCACTATGCGATCGATGTATCATTAAAGATTTATGTGAATATGAAAAAAAATGTTAATAAACTAGAATTATTGTTAATTTGTTATTATAATGTAATTTTTTAAATTTATATTTAGTTTCAGGGCCTATAGCTCAGTTGGTTAGAGCAGCGGACTCATAATCCGTTGGTCCAAGGTTCAAGTCCTTGTGGGCCCACCATATAAATCAATAACTTATGTTTGATTTTTCTAATACCCAAAAATCCATTGTGGAGATTTTGTGGGTCACAATTGATAGCAAGTTATAAACTTACTATTTTTTTATTTTGTGTTACCGTTTCTTCTGCTCTGTTTTTGGGATTACGCAATAAAGTTAGAACAACTCCAATTTGTTGTTTTTCACAAACTGTATTTGCAGCTTCATATAAATTTTGCAATTCTGCAGATGAATAATGAGTTGTAATACGGCTCGAACGATGTCCTAATAGATCTTGACGATCTTCAAAACTAACGCCAGCAGAACGTAATCGTCTACCAAAAGTATGCTTTAAATCATGCACACGTACATGTTCAAAATTAGCTTTTTTGCGTGCTTGTTTCCAACCAGTATTATTCATACGTGTTATTGCATTGCCTTTAAAAGTAAACACAATGTGTAGCGACAATTAGAATTGCGTATTTTAGTACGCATTAAATCATAAAAATTTACTTCCATTTTTGCCGATTAATAATCAAATCTAAAATGATCTATTATTAGAACTATATTTATCTAATTGTAATCAATACATGGATTGATTAAT